>JAFGTK010000247.1 GCA_016934135.1 Deltaproteobacteria bacterium
ACAACTCATATTCAGTTGACAACTACTTCCCAAGTATGATTTAGGATCAGCACAGGACGTCTTACCAGGGCGTCTTCGGTGTGATGACGTGTCCCTTTACCCAAGGGACTGTCCACACTGATTATCTCATCAAAAAAACTTATTGTTTCTCTCTGTTTATTCCGATAATGAAACATAGCATGGAGAATGTGTTCAGATTAGACGATATACCATTTCCACTCCTGATAAAGGATACGATGGACTCCCGTTTCACCGGCATTATCTTTGTTTCTTGTGATAACTTGAAAAAAGGGCTCATTTTCAAAGACGGCCTTCTCTGTGCAATACAGTCCAACAGTACTGATGAACTGCTCGGCAATATCCTTGTCAGTATGGGCACAATAACAGATGATGAAAACAACAAATCGATCGAGCTTGCCCAGATTGAAAGAAGAAAGCAGGGGGTGATTCTGCTTGAAATGGGCATCATACAGCCGAAAGAGATCACCGAAGCACTCAAAAAACAGCTGCAGAAACGATTCCTGGACATCTTCTCATGGGAACACGGTACAATACAGAAAGTTGAGAAAGCTCAGATAGACAAAGCCCCCGATATTACCAGGACAGAGTTTTCTCAACTGGTGAGACAAGGGATTATGGACTACACGCCTTTCTCAAGCATTATAACAGCACTGTCTCCCTTTGCAGATGCACACCCAAAAAAACTTGTGGAGAATATGCCCAAGGATATGGGTGTTATTATAGACAATGTAGATCAATACAAGGTATCCGAACTTCTCCTCCTGGGTCAGGATCCTCCCCGTGCGCTTCTTTGTCTGTACTGCACAGGCATAGTATCTTTTGAGGAAAGTCAACATAAAGCTCTTATAGACAAACTCCGCCAGGTGCTTAAAATGATGAAAGATCAGGATCCATTCGACATCCTGGGAGTCGATCGGTCCATCTCGGAGGGCGGCCTTAAACGGGCATATATAAAGATTGTAAAGCAGAATCATCCTGACACATACTCATATGCCGACGATCCAGAGGTAAAGCGGCTGGCAAATGAGATATTCACGGTCATACAGAAGGCCCACACATCAGTACTGAGAATACGTGAGGGCAAGCCCCCTGAAGAGAAAAAAGAGATGGATGAAAGCCTTCAGGCAGAATTGTTCTACAGCCAGGCTACAGAGGCTCTCAGAGAAAAAGACTACCGTAAGGCCCTTGATCTCTTCAAACTCAGCGTCAAGATGAAGCCTGATGAAAAGGTATTTATGGAATCATATGTCAATACCATGTTTCTAAGCTGGCAGAATACCGGAAAAGGAAGCACCCTTGAGATAAAGTCAGCTATCAGAGAAGGCACCAAAAGATTCCCGAACTCTGACATCTTCTACGTTATCCTGGGATGGATACTCAAGAAAGAGGGATCAAAGCGCGCTGTTGATGCATTCAGAAAAGCCCTGCAAATAAACAAGAATAATGTGGATGCACAGCGCGAGTTACGTCTTATCCAGATGAGAACCAAAAAATAAAAAGGCATGCATTTCGTAGATAAAATATTTTTAGCTTTACCTATTTAACAAATTGATTGATATTATCATATATAAGGTACAATGAACAGATAGTAACTACAGGGAGGTAGGCTATGAAAATTCCAGGGACCGGCCAGGAACTTCTCAAGGCCTTCACAAAAATCCTAAACAACGAAAAAACTTCATCGGATAAACAGGTCAGGGAATCACGTTCTGAAGACATCTCCTATTATGCCGAAGCACTTCACGTGGACCTTTCCTTGACAGACGGTACGACTGTAAGCATCGATTACATATATGAGGCACTTGCCAAAAAGACGACCTATGAGATATCCGCATTTTCCGACTATTCCTACGAAGATGACTACTTCAGTTCCGAAAACACGGCACAGCGGATACTGGATTATGCAAGGTCTCTGTTCGACGGTTCTCAGGAACGCTTCGATCTTCTCTCTAACGCTATTGAAAAAGGGATCGGTGAGGCAAAAGAGATTCTAGGAGACATGCCGGAATGGCTCGATACTCTTATCGGTTCTACTATAGACCTGATTCATGAAGGTCTCAAAGATATGGAACTTGAGATTACTGTAGATTCATAGAATATCGGCCCTTACTGCAGCCAGAGATTGTATCACTTCTCTCACGTAACTACCTCAATCCGGCACTGATTGCGAAGATTCTGTATTGCCGTCTTTATTGACCTTTCCTTCAATAAGCTGCCTCACCTTTGGCGGCATGTATACATAATCGGGGTTCATCTGGGAGATTGCATCAAGTATAAGCCTGTTGCGTTCATGTACAGGTGCATTTGCATCGTAGATCACTACAATCCGCTGCTGAAGTCTGCAGACTCCGCCTTTCCGGTTGATCTTGTCCTCGATTATCTCGATGCCGGCATTGCAGGCTGTGTCATATAGAAGAACAAAAAGTTCTTTGTGCAGTTTGCGTTCCCTGCTGTCAAATATCATACTCTTCCAAAATCGTCTTCAAGACGGATGATATCATCTTCTCCAAGATAATCTCCCTGCTGCACTTCGATAAACACCAGCGGTGCATCACTGATATTCTCTACACGGTGGACTGTACCAACGGGAATATCTGCCGATTCGGCAGGCCCGAGGATTATCTCATCCTTTCCAATGGTTACCCTGCCCTGCCCGGATACGACAATCCAGTGTTCACGCCTCTTCTTATGCAGTTGCAGGCTCAGTCGTTTCCCGGGCCAGACAGTTATCCGTTTGATCTTATGACCTGCATGCTCATCGCAGAGAACCTCATAGAAACCCCATGGCCTGTGATCCTCCCGATTATAAGACTGAATAATCCGACGATAGATCGTATTATAGTATGGTCCGGTATCTTTCTCCGGCACACAAGAATCGGTTATCAGGTTAATGCTGGAAAGCCCGTTAATGCCGTGTGCCGATACAAAGAGACAGTTATTCCCTGCACGCGAACATATATCAATCTCTTCTGAAGAAGGTTGTCGGACAATGGTTGTTAGAACAGGTGTTGAAACAAATCCTGCAAACATGAGCGGGATGGTGCTTCCTATACAATGAATAAGATCAAACCTTTTTGAATCGTTCATGAATACTGAAACTTCCTGGTAGTGATCAGGCAATGATCCCTCATCCAGCACAAGTACCTCTGCATTGATACCCTTCAAGATAAGTTCATCTGCTATTGCCTGATTTGAATCTGTGACAATCAGGCCAATCCTCATGGATTTGTTGTGCTTCATATCATGATGATATCCCTTAGGATGTGGACATGGCAAGAAAAAAGAGGAGACGCCGGGCGTCTCCTCTTTTTAAGATTCGGGGTGGTTATCTTTACTTCTGCAAAGGCCTATTCTGCATCTGCCTCTGCTTTGACCGGCTCTTCTGCTTCCTTTGCCGGTTTGTCATCCAGACCGGCTGCCTTGGCAACCAGCATGGCAATATCAACGGCCTTGAGTTTCTCTTCAAGTTCGAGTTCCTTTATACCGTCCGAAAGCATGGTATAGCAGAACGGGCATGCCGTACATACAGTCTTTGCACCGGCTTCCAGAACCTCTTTTGTCCTCTTCTGGTTGATCCGAGTTCC
>JAFGTK010000248.1 GCA_016934135.1 Deltaproteobacteria bacterium
ATCTCGATATTTTTCATGATGACGCTGACGATGCAGACCGTGCCGCCGTTTGCGCAGCAGTTCATGGCGTCTGTCACCGAAGAGGGGATACCGGAACATTCAAAGACCGTTTCATATCCGGTCCCGCTGGTATCATCGTAAGATCGCATGATGATATTTTCTTTGAACGGGTCTACAAGGATATCCGCTCCGAAATGCTCCGCGATAGACCGCTTTTCCTGCACCGGTTCTGACAGGGCGATGGGGCCGAATCCCATAATCTTCAACAAACGGATCATGCCAAGGCCGATAGGCCCTCCTCCGATTACCAGGGCAGAGCCTCCCCGGGCGCGCGAGGCGTGTATGCCGTGCAGGGATGCTGCGAAGGCCTCAGCCAGTGCTGCATTCTGTGAATCTACCCCGTCGGGTACAGGGATGAGCATGCCGGGATACACCTTGAGATATTCGGCAAAGCCCCCCGGCAGATCCCCGATCCCTATGGTGCGCCGGTTGTTGCGGCACAGATAGGGCTTGCCGATGGTGCAGTCTCTGCACTGCCCGCAGAAGGTAGGCCGGATCATGATCCTGGTGCCGGGCGCATACCCGGCTACTTCAGGGCCTGTTTCCACGATCGTGCCGCTGACCTCATGACCCACGATATATCCCTGTGCAAGGCCTCCGCTTTCAATCATGGAATGGTCCGACCCGCAGAAACCGGTATTGCTCACCCTGATCAGGACCTGGTCGGGGTCGATCTGCGGCGTGGGGACATCCTGAACCTTCAGTTTTTCCGCCTGGTCGTACACGACTGCTTTCATTGACCTGCTCCCTCTTCTGAAAAATAGTCTTTATGAGAAACATCTTACACAGGTATGATATAATGAATAAAGGCACATCAGGGCTACGCAAAGTCAAGAAAATTTTGTAAAAACAGTCACAGCAGTGCATTACGCATTGAAAATTATCAGATAAATGAGCCAATGGCAGGGTTCTTTGAATTTTCCCTGATGCGTGTGTGCGGCGACATCTACCAGAAGATACTGAGCGAACGGTTTACCAGTATCTGAATGGAGAAGAGGATTTTATCCGCGCCCTGATCACCCGCATGGCAAAGTGAGAAGAAAACCATAGCGCTTTATGTCTCTTCCTTCTAGTTGAGTTTCAGCGCTATGTTATCTTGAATCCAATGGGAATCCCACCATTCTATCGGATTCACAAAGACCCCATGCACCAATATGCTGAAGTGAAGATGGTCACCTGCGGCAAAACCGCTTGCCCCTGATTTGCCGATAACCGCGCCTCTGGAAACGGCCTGGCCCTCCTTCACCGATATGGAACTCATGTGGGCATAGAGGCTGGCCAGTCCCTGCCCATGATCAATGATGACCGTGTTGCCGTAGATGCCCAGGTCCCCGGTGAAAAGAATCTTGCCGCTGTTGGCGGCCTGGATCGGTGCATGTCTGACTGATGCAAGGTCAATGCCCCGGTGAATGCTCTTGCCGACATCGTTGCCCTGGAAAACGTAGGTCCTCTTGTCGCCGAAGTTCGCCATGGTTGCCGCATTTTTCATCCTGAGAAAGGCACCCTTCCACAATTGTGTGTTCTCAGTCTTTAGGCACAATTCATGGATCTTCTCATTATTTGCTGCGCGCAGCGTCTCGTTGAGATAGATGAACATCTCCATCGGTGATTTTTCTGCAAGGGATGCATCCCGCCCCTGAAACTGGGCAGCCTTTGTTTCAATAAAAGAGTTGTTCAGCCTTACCTTGTCATGTCTGAAGGTCCTTTCACGCAGGTAGAAGGAAACGTCGGCCGCGGCTTCATTAGTGGCTTTGTCCTGTGCCATTACAGCCATGGGGGTGTCCCTGTCCATATCCATCGGGGCCGCTACATAGCTTGCGAATAACGTCTTTTTGCCGCTTTCCGTGGGGTATCCCGGGAAAAATCCACCGGCGAAGGTTACTCCGCTTCTGACTGCATCGTCTGATACAGTGTACACCACCAGAACGCTGCCCCCGGGATTGATATAATGTGCCGTACTGATGAGTTCTATCTTTGGAGGAACAGAATCAATGGTTACGGTCTTCTGGATGGATGCGGTGTTTTTCAGAGGCGAAAAATCCACGGTCTGAACCACAAACTTTGCCTCCCCGTCCTTGATCTTCAGCTTCGAAGGGACAATTTCAAGGGAAAGATGTTTCTCAAACATGCCTCTGTGTGCGAAATCCTCCTGTGCCACGATATATTCCCGTTCATTCTGAACGAGCCAGACCCGGTAGGAGCGTATGCCGCTCTTCATGTCTGAAAATGTAATGTCAAGCTCTCCATGCTGGCTGACCATCTCAATATCCTGTGCGAGCTGAATACGGGGATCTTCCCATTCAAGGTAATAAAATATTATGCCTGCAACCGTCATGATGAGGAAAAATATCAGGACATAAATCAGTTTTGAGTTCGATTTTCCCATGCAGTGTGCTCCTGGTTTGAAAATTGGATGTATATGAACCCTACCATGGATGATCCGGAAGATTTTTGCAACCCCCGGATGTTTGATCCTGTGATTATCTGAAGATCGTGATGATCTCACCGGCAAAAAAGATTGCTGATTTCACATCATGCGCCATTCTCTTTATTGACAGGAAAAGCCTAGAAAAGATATTGTGGAACGGCATGTAATAAACTGCAGTGTGTATCATAACAGGAGGTAAATAGTGAAAAAGGTTGCTCTGATTCCGGCGGTTTTTTTACTGGCATGCATGGTTACGGGGTGCGCATCCTTCAAACTGGGCATGTATGATTGCATGATCAATGCCGATCGTTCCCGCTCCGATCTCAAGACCGGCTCTGTCGATATCGGAGAACAGAACATTGCCTATCTGGAACGTCCCGGAGACGGCGAGACCATTGTGCTCATCCACGGGTTCGGTGCAAACAAGGACAACTGGGTGCGTTTCGTGAGGCATATTCCCCGCAGGTACCGCGTAGTGTGCTTTGATATGCCCGGCCACGGAGACAACGTCAAACTTGGAGACAAAACCTATGATATCGACTACATTACCGGTGGTTTCAGCCAGGCCGCAGATGCCATGGGACTAAAGAAGTTTCATATTGCAGGCAATTCCATGGGCGGATTCGTTTCCATGCTCTACACCTCACGGAATCCGGACAGGGTCATCACCATGTGCCTTCTGGATGCAGCCGGCCTGATAGCCCAAACTCCGCAGCCGAGCGATCTTCAGCGTGCCCTGGAACAGGGGCAAAGCCCGCTTACCCCCACCTCTGAGAAAGAATTCAGAGAGCTTCTGGACTATGCATTTTACAAGAAACCGTTTGTTCCCTGGCCCGTTATCCCGGTGCTCGCCGACAGGGCAGTTGACTCAAGCGATTTCACACAGAAGATGTGGCGAGATTTCCATACCAGCCCCACTGATATTGTCCCGATGCTGCCCGGCATCTCTCAGCCCTCCCTCGTTATCTGGGGCGACAGGGACAGGATCCTCCA
>JAFGTK010000249.1 GCA_016934135.1 Deltaproteobacteria bacterium
ATGGACCCGGATACCATCACTACGGCCACCTTTACCCTTACAACAGGCAACGATACCATTTCGGGCAGCGTTTCCTACGAGGCAGGGGGCTTTGCTGTCTTCACCCCGGATGATGACCTTTCATATGCAACCACCTATGTGGCAACCATAACCACAGATGTGGAAGACCCGTTCGGGTATGCCATGGCATCTGAATACACATGGGACTTCACTACCACGACCATCCTGCTGGACTCGGACAGCAAAGGCTGTTTCATTTCATCTGCCAGGGCTGAATAATACTTGCTACCACATGAGTACTTGTTTCCCCCGTGATGCCAGGTAAGCCCCAATATCACGATCGATCGAACGCTTCAGTATGATTGCATCACGGACTTTCAGTGCAGGCAATTCCAGTTCTGTCCTGCGCTCGGCCACCACCACCTTGACAGGCGGACCTTCGATCTCAATATCAAGTGCCTTGAGGATTTCCTCCAGAGGTGCCTTTGCGGTATGGATCACTGTATAGTTCCTGCCCATCAGGAGTTCCAGCATGGTCTCTTCAGGAAGATCCTTCGTGAGAATAGTACTGCCGAGAATAATCGGGGCCTTGTAGGTAATCTTTACCGCCTCGAGTGCGACGAGCTCCAGGACCTTGTCTGTTTCATATGCAATCCCCACCTCATCGAACAGCTTTGTGTAGGAATGTTCCAGATTCTTTATGTTACCAGGTTCTGTATATGCTTTATCATTCTCTTTGCCGCCCAGTTCAATGAGATCGATGCCGAATCTGGAGGCATAGCTCTGTATCATATCAGGGGTTCGTTCTTCCTGATCAGACAGGATGTTCACAACAAATACGTTATGCCGGGAATAATCCTTATATACGATCCATTTGCCGGAAAACCTTACCTTTTCATCCTCTCCAACGAGCAGCGGTGAGGCATCCTTGTTGATGGAGAAATAGCCTGAAACGTTCAGAACCCTGTCCATCAGCCCTTCCATGTCTCCTGACGGGCCTGATATGATACTGCACGACGGGAAGGTTTTTTCGAGCATATCCTTGACCTCCCCGGAGATCTTGTTGTTTACATCAAGGATGACACGCCTTCCTGTATCAAGCTCCATAACCGGTATTTCACTGGTGTCGATCGAGATGCTGCTCCCGCCGGACATGGGCATGAAGTAGGTTCCCTGATCCTTGCTCCGGCCTCCCATCCTTGTCAATGCAGGCATTAGAGTGTTTCGCACCAGACGTGAAGCCAGCTGCCTCTTCTCTCCCTCTGTAAAAGCTGCTTCGCCGGTTCCCTGGCTCGAAGACTCCCCTGTCACAGATTTTTCTGTGACCTTTGCGACCTTGGGCACTGCCGGCCCGGTCTTTTTCTGCTGTTCCTGAAACTTTTTCGTTTCTATTGGCAGTTCTTCTTCAATCTTGAGATCTTCAACCGGTTCAGGCTCTTGAGGTTTGAGTTCGGCAACGGGTTCCTTTTTCATGGAAACAGCCTGGTCGGTAGTGTCTTCAACCTCGGCCACCGGGATATCCTCTTTCACAGCCTTTTTTGTATCTAATGGCGTTTCTTCGATCCTGAGCTCTTCGACCGGTTCGGGCTCTTTGGACACAGCCTCATCCTGAAGTTTTTTTTCAGGTGTTTCCACAATATCAATTATCTGTGCCTTCTTTGCTTTGACGGGTTTTTCAGGTATGACTTCTGCAACCTTATCCTGTTTCTTTTCCAGCTTTTCAACAGCTTTGACGATCTCATCTGTCTTCGGCATCCTGATCGCCTGCCCTGGCTCCACATAATTGAGATCTTCTATCTGCGGGTTCAGCTCTTTGATAAGATTGAGGTATTCATTGAATATCAGATCGTCGGGCAGGCCGTAGACCTCCCGAAGAACCATAGCCAGATGCTGCCCCTGTTTGATGACATAGATATCTGCAGAAGCTGCTTTTACTGAAGACCCTTTGCCCTGCGCAGGCATACGGGGGATGACAATCTTCTGCCCTGAAATTATATGATTCAGGTCTTTCACCCTTGGATTGAGTTCCCGGAACTTCTTATAGAGATAGGGCATATCCTCTTTGTTAGCCTCGAAACTCCTCAAAAAAATCTTCCAGAGCGTGTCTCCTTTCTGTACAGTGTAGCGCTGTGTTTCAAGAGATTCCACGCGTCTGGCATGTTTTACCATGGTAATATCTTCGGCAAACCCGTAAAGAGGAAGGATAATCAAGACTGCTACAAGGACTGCGCTTTTTCTTCCCATCAATAGACCTCCTTGAGCAGAAGCTCGTCATAGCCGGACTGCTCCTTTGGCGGGAGTTCGTCCTGCTTGAAACACTCAAACCGCACATTCTTCGATCGTTCGCCCGCAAGCTTTCCGGTCTTTGCATCTATCCTGGCAAATACAATCCCGTCGGGAACCCTGAAATCCCTCACAGGGCGGTCCTTGAGAATAACATCCATAAAATCGACGAATATAGGACATGCTGCCCTGCTCCCGGTTTCGTTTTCACCCAGCGGGATCATGTCATCATAGCCCACCCATACACCGCAGATGATATCCGGGGTATAGCCGATAAACCATGCATCACGGTTATCGTCGCTAGTGCCGGTCTTTCCTGCAACCGGCCTTTTGAGAGACCGGGCACGCCATCCTGTCCCTTCCTGCACCACATCAGAGAGTATGTTTGTTATAATATAGGCGCTCTGCTCGGATATCACCTGCCGGCCATCGCTTGAACCGGTGAGCTCTCCCTCCATGCGGTCATTCTTTGCGGTGAAGATAGGCCCGACATCACTCTGTGCGATATACTCGATGATATGCGGATCATACCGCTGTCCATATACGGCAAACGCAGCATATGCCTTGACGAGGTTATATGGTGTTATAACACCGGAGCCCAGTGCAAGTGAAAGATCTCTGGGCATTTCGGTCCCAAGCTCGAACCGCTCCAGATATGACAAGGTATAACCCAGACCGATATCCTTGAGTATCTTTATTGTAACAACATTGCGCGAAAGCACAAGGCCGGTCCTCAGCATGGTGGGACCGTAGAACTTGTCTTCGTAATTCTTGGGTTTCCATGTCTCTTCATCTTCTTCTGACTTGTAGGTTATCGGGGTATCGAAGATTATGGTAGCAGGAGTCAGGCCTTTGTCAATGGCTGCTGAATAGATAAATGGCTTGATCGCCGAACCGCTCTGCCTCTTTGCATTTATGGCCCGGTTGAACTGACTCTGCGAATAGTCAAACCCTCCCACCAGGGCAAGGACCGTGGAATTTTCCAGGTCAAAGGCCACGCAGGCGGCCTGAACCTTCGGTTCCTGAGATATTACGAACCCTTTTTGCGTATGACACAGCCTGATTACATCTCCTTTGGCCAATGCCTCTTGGGGATTCCAGGTTCCTTTAGGATTTATCCAGGCATAACTCTCCGTGTCGAGTTCAATATTCTTCTCACCAATGTCTACAATGAGAGGAGAAAGACTGATTACCTCTGCCCAATAGAGATCATAGAGTTCAAGCCCTTTCCATGTGACCATATTCTTCTGGAAGGAGAACATGCGTTCCTTCTGCGTAGGACTGACTCCCTTCTCCGGGCCCCGGTAATTCCCCTGCCTCATCTCGAGATCGATGATACCCTTCTTCATCGCCAGTATTGCCGCGTCCTGGTACTGTGGTGAAATGGTTGTCTGGATAGTAATGCCCTTGTCGAATATCGATTCGCCGTATCTCTGGGCAACCAGAGTCTTTATATAATCGGAAATATAGGGATATTGCGTAAACAGGGCGACCGATTCGCCGGTTATCTTCATCGGCTCCTGATAGGCATCGGTTGCTTCGGCCTCGGTTATATAGCCTTCCTGGGTCATTCGGGTAAGCACATACCACTGGCGCGTTCTCGCAGCAGAAAAATTGCTCAGGGGCGAATACCTCGCAGGGGCAGGGGCAAGCCCTGCAATAAAAGCCATTTCAGACAGATTCAGATCACTGCATTCCTTTCCGAAATATCTCAATGCAGCTGCACCGACACCATACGCCCCGCTGCCGAGATAGAGACGGTCGAGGTATAGATTGAGTATCTGGTCCTTGGAAAGGGCCTTTTCGATCCTGACGGCAAGGACAATCTCCTTGAGTTTCCTG
>JAFGTK010000250.1 GCA_016934135.1 Deltaproteobacteria bacterium
ACAAGATCGTTTTTGCCGAGCCTGCTTAAGGGAAAATAGAACTCAAGCTCGTTCAGCCTTTGCTCTTTCCTGACCTGTGCAAGGGAGAAATCATGGAGCCTGGCGGCAAGGACCTTCCTGACCATACCTGCAATAGCTTCCTGCCAGCCGGGGTCATACCCGTATGCGGCGAGGGTGTCTGATACATGCGCATGTATCGCAGCATGGTCTGAGAGAAAATCCAGCTTCTCGAAGAGTTCATGCATCATGATCCCCGGTCTGGCTCCGCGAGGGAAGTTGAAGATATCCCTTTTCCGGGGGTCGAGGGCTGTTTTGACCTGAACAGGCCGCAGATACAGGGCATCGTGGTCCGGGGCCTCGCTTGCGTGGGCAGCCTCAGAGGTCAGGGAAGAAAAGCTTGTGACCTTCCAGGACCTGTCTATCATGCCTGAAAACTGTTTGTGGACAAGGGTATTATCACCTGTCAGTGAGAGTACATATGGCTTAGGCACCCCTTGGGGAATATCCTGAATCACGATGGGTGAACGCGAACCTGTGACCAGATCGGACAAGTCATGCTTCATTTTATCTGCATCGAGGCTCATCTGCTTCAAAGGTTCAATGCCCTCGCTGTCCCGGTCAAGTGCAACGTGGTGAAGCAGGTATGCAAGTGCGGATGAGTTAGCGTTATTGATCGCACCCCACAGGACATAGCAGCGGTTCTTTGCGCGGGTAAGCGCGACATAGAGGAGCCGCATGTTTTCCGCCAGCAGCTCTTTTTCCGCAAGCCTCCTGTGTTCTTCGATCCGGCCGGAACCGAGTTCAAAACTCGCCTTCCAGCTGCTGCCCGGATCGTGGAAAGAAAAATGGTCCTTGTCCCTCAGCGTCGAAGCCCCCCAGTTGAACGGACAGAACACAATTGCGTACTCCAGGCCTTTGCTCTTGTGAACGGTCTCGATCTTCACGGCATTCTCGTCACTCTCGAGCCTGAGCTGATATTCGTCTGCCCTGCCCCGGGCAGTGCCCCGCTGCAGGGAAAGCCATTTTAAAAGGTCATTCATGCCGAGCCTTTTTCCCATGCATGCCTGGTTCATAAGCTCTGCGATATGGAGAAAATTGGTGAGCATGCGTTCGCCCCTTTGCAAGGCGAGCACCCTTCGCCGGACCTTCTCAGTGGCGATCAGTTCCCTGAACATCCTCATGAATCCTCTGCCTGCCCAGAGATCATGATACTTCCCGAAACCGAGGATACATTCTTCCCAGGCACCCTCGTCTTTGTTCAACGCATCTATGTCATGTGCGCTCAGCCCCATAATCGAAGTGGCAAGAGCAGCCCTGACCAGGCCTTCTGAATGGGGCCTGGAAACAGCCTTCAGGAGCACCTCCATTTCAAAGGCCTCCCAGCTTTCAAAGACATTTTCATCACTCATGACCACGCACGGGATACCATACCCTGCCAGCTCATCCCTTACCTGACGCGCCTGACGGTTCTCCCGTACCAGCACAGCGATGTCACCCGGCTCGACAGGCTTATCATCGATCATAACCCTGTGGGCAGATCCCTGATCAAGGAGCCTTGATATCTCCAATGCCACCGCCCTGGATATCTCCTTCTCTGCAGTGTTCTTGTCCAGCAGGCCCCCGCCTTCTTCCCGGATAAACCACAGGGTGAGCGGTGCGCCCTGGCTGTCCTCAAGAACCGCCCTGCCCTCTTTTTCTGCAGGATCGACCGGGACAAATCCGATCTGGTCGAACACAAAGGGATTGTCATTTCCAGGACGAGAAAAGAGGCGGTTGACTGCATGTATCAGCTCTTCTTCACTGCGCCAGTTTTTATTCAGGGTATGTTTGTTTTCTTCGGATATGCCGCGGGCAGCCCCAAGATAGGTAAAGATATCCGCACCTCTGAAGCTGTAGATGGCCTGTTTCGGGTCCCCGATCAGGAACATGGGCAGGCCGTCAAAGACTTTTCTGAATATCTCGTACTGGATCGGGTCGGTGTCCTGAAATTCATCGATCAGGGCTGCGCGGTACGTTCCTCTCAAAGCGGAAACAAGAGACGGACCGGAGCTTGAGGCAAGCGCTCCACGAACCTTGAGCAGCAGGTCGTTAAAGAAGATGACGCCCATCTTGTCTTTCTTCTCGGCCAGGTGGGTCCTGACATAGTCGAACAGCTCGCTTTTGATCCATGTCAGGTATTCTTCCATGTATGCAACAAGTTCGTCAGAGCGGCCCTTGAGCTCCTCGCACAGGTCGAAAAATGAATGCTCAGGCGGGGTATTACCCTTTGTCACGTACTTTGAAATCACAGATGCAGTGAATTTCTCGAAATGTTTGAACAGAGGAAGATCATCCCCATTCGAATCGATAAAATTGTTCATCGATTCGATCCACAAAGGGATGCTTGCCTCCTTATATGTGTTCCTTTTCAATCTGTCACGAGGAACAAGAAGGGCCTTTTCTATCTCCTGTGCTGATTCAAGCCAGGTGTTCTTCACCTCTTCAAAGGCATGCCTGTATGCATCGATATGTGGGGTCATATCAGGCCTTTTAATGCGCGGGATAATCTCGGCATCGAGGCTTGCCCCGTTCACCAGTTTCATCAGGCTCTCCGGGGTGATCTTTCTGTACCTGGCATACGCAACAAGTTCATACGGTATCTCAGCGGTGAACTGCTTCCGATAGAAATCATCCACTACTTCCATGAGGATATCCCTCTGGTCGGTGATCAGCTCCGCATCGAAGAGATTACTGCTCTCAAAGGCCATTTCGGTGAGAACCCGCTGGCAGAAACCGTGGATGGTGAATATGGCTGCCTCGTCAAAGAGCTTCAAGGCATGATCGAGAATGAGCACGGCCCTGTCATGGTCAGGATAGGTATTGAGCAGGCTCAAGATGAATGCATCTTCGCTGCTGAGCGTTTGAAAGGCTGAGATGGCCTTGCGGATATTCCCGCGTATCCGGCTGGTGAGTTCTTCCGTCGCCGCAACCGTATAGGTAACCACCAGGATGTTTTCGACTGTAAGCCCTTTTTCCAGAAGAAGCCGCAGATAGAGTGAACCTATGGCATAGGTCTTGCCGGTGCCTGCACTGGCCTCGATCAGATGGGCCCCGTCCAGGGGAATGCCTGTAAGGTCCAGTTCTTTCATATTCCTTCCTGCGCAGCTTCCATGCCCCCAGGAATCCTGTGGCACAGCATGGAAATAATAAAACCGAAAAGTATATTTTCACCGCAGAGACGCTGAGAACGCAGAGAAAAACATCTCTTATTTGCCGGGAGATACCGGCAAATAAAACATTCTGCCCGATATATGCAAAGTTGAGAAAAAGCCTGAAAGGTTGATGCAAAACCAATCGCCGTCTCGGAAATGGTTTTAATAAGATTCACCCTCAGCGACCTCTGCGTCTCTGCGGTGAAAAATAATTTCAGATTATTGTCTGCCATTGTATAATCGGATATCATTTTTTAACACCCATTATTTCAACATGATCAAGCAGCGGTCCATAGATATCCAGTGAAATCCTTGAGAACTCGTCATCCAGCGGGTCGGTCCCCTGGAAACAGACCTGGTAGTAGGTGTTCAGGTTCTCTCCCCTGATGAATTGACTTCCCTCCCAGAGTGCTTTCGCTTCTTTCATGGGGTCTTTTGGGGATTTATCCCTGTTAAGTCCCGGATCCGCATATCTCCACGATGCGTTCGGGAAGAAGTGCAGAGGCCGCATCAGCCCCTGCCAGTAACGGTTCAACAGTGCGGCCAGGATATCCCTGCAGATATCTACGGATTCAAATACGGCAATCCGGTCTCTGGCGATGCAAAGACTCTGCACATCCGGTGAGATTTCTGCTGAACAAAGAACCAGGTGCTGTATCCATGTACTTATGATATCGGTACCTTTGAGATCCGCATGGCGGAATCTCACCAAGCGGGAGCGACCAAAGGTTGGGATGGTCCCGGTAATCGCAAAGCCGCCTATGGAAAGATCCACAATAACAGTCTCGGGCCCGCACCCCTGGCAGGAGTGCTGCACAATCCGGGTGAAGGTTTCGGTCTGCCTGTCCAACCCCTTAAAAAGGGCATCGCCGGGTACGCCGTGCGGGAGCTGCCCGCTCATCCTGAAGAGCTGAAGGGAGCGGTTTCTGTCCATACCTTCCAGGGTGTTGCGGATATGTTCCTGTGCAAGGTTATAATATTCAAGGGCATCCAGGTCAAAGGGTTCGCGGTCTTCTATGGACAAGGCCCCGTCCGAGACAACCATCCCCATCCGGTTTCTCACGAGAAACCGGGCCGGGTTTGCATAAAAGTCGCACAGCATATCGATATCGACCTGCTTCCACTCTTGGCCGGGCTCGTCCAACACCCCTTCCCAGAAGACCCGCTCCGGCCTGTCCTTTTCAACAAGGCTCATGGCTGCACGGGCATTTTCCTCAGAATAGCTGAATAACGCCTTGCTGCCTGTGAAATAGCGAGGGTTGAATGCCTGCAGGGCATGCATGGTCAAAACATGATCCCGCAGAGGTGAGCCATCTTCTCGTACGAATCTCTGATCCATATAATCAAGAAGATTGCTGATGAGAACCGACGGCGGGACTTCAGAATTATCATTGCTGCTCTGCCCTATATAGCTTATATACAGGATCTCCCGGGCCGAGAGCATGGCCTCCAGAAAGAGATAGAGATCATCTGCGCGCCTGTTTCTGTCCCCTTTCTTTGGATTGCGTGCAATGAGATCAAAGCCTTTGGGCCTGAAGTGCCTCGGATAGGCGGCATGATTCATCCCGAGCAGGCATACTACCCTGAATGGGATAGAGCGCATGGGAAGCATGGCGCAAAACGTGACCCCGCTCACGAGAAAACCCATGCCCTCGGCCTTCACTTCGAGCCTGCTGCCTATATATGCCCTGACAACATCAAGGCTGACTGATTCATTGTAGCCTGTTTTTTCCCTGATCCCGGCAAGCCCGGTAAGGATAGTGCGTATGTTTCGAAAATCAGTCTCTTGTGCTTCATCGACATGAAAAAATGCTTCCAGCATGCCGGTCAGCGCAATCGACCAGTCCCCCAGAGACCGGGCCTGTTTCAATGACTGGATATGGTCAGACAACGTGGAAATAAAAGAAACAAGGTTTCCCAGGACGACGGCATCATCCCCCTCCATATTATCGTAGGGAAGAATACCGGCAAAGTCCCTAGCATCGCCGGAATGCATTGCATAGCCCAGAAGCAGCCTGTCCAGACCGGATCGCCATGTATTTTCCGCAAAGCCCGGTAGCGTAAGTTCCTGTTTGTTTTCCCCGTCCCTGCCCCAGCAGATGCGGGTATCCTGCACCCAGTTCCGGATGAGTTCAAGGTTTTCATCCGTGATGGCGAATCTCTTCTGTAATGGTTCCGATTCCAGGAGGGTCAGGATCTTCGATGCCTCAAACCTTGCGTCTGCAAGATCAAGCATGGCAAGGAAGGTGTCGGCAAGATCACTCTGGGTCCTCAGTGTCCGGTCTGCAATGGAAAACGGGATATATCCGGAGTCGCCTCTGGGAACATCAAAGACTGCCTGGATAAACGGGGCATAGGTCTCGATATCAGGGGTCATGACAACGATATCCTC
>JAFGTK010000029.1 GCA_016934135.1 Deltaproteobacteria bacterium
CGGAGTGGTGGAACTGGTAGACGCGTCGGACTCAAAATCCGAAGTCCATTAGGGCGTGGGGGTTCGATTCCCCCCTCCGGCACCATGAAAATAAAGCCCTTCGCGCATCGCGGGAAGGGCTTTTTAATATTGATATTGGGGAATCGAAGCGGAGTGAGCGCCGCCGGTGGTGGAAGAGCGGACAGGATGTCCGCGTCAGCGAGCGCAGGGGAGCCTACGCAGGAGCGCACAGGAAGTGTGCGACGAAGTAGGCGATTCCCCCCTCCGGCACCATGCTTCACCCTTTGGGCTACACACGGCATGCCATAAAAGAATAAAGCTCTTCGCGCATTGCTTTAGTATTGAAGTTAAGAAATCGAAGCTTTAGAGGGCGCTGCCGGCTGTCCTGTCAGTTTCCGTAAACGTAACTGTAGTTCTACACCATTTATCGCATCGTGCCTGCTAGAACGGATATATCCAGGGAAAGACCCATATCCCGAAGTTGGCCAGTACATGCACCATATATGGCGCCCATATGTTTTTTCGCCATTCATAGATGCCGGCAAAAAGCAGGCCGCCAATCAGCTGCACCACCGAGATGAAACCGTGCATGCTTGCAAATATAAGGGCAGATAAAACAATGGCAGCAATAAAGTGGATGTGCTGTCTGAGCCATGCATAGAAAAGACCCCTGAAAAACAGTTCTTCTACAAAGGGGCCGAACACACACCCCACGATAATGAAACCCATAACATTCGTGATGTGCTGTTTGCCTATCAATTGATTCAATAAACCGCCTGAGAGAAAAAACCTTGAAGCAAGGTCCACGAAAACGACGCCTGCTGCGAATACAGCCGATATACCCAGGCCGATAAGAAGCTCTTTTCTTATGGATGCTGGTGATATGCCGCAGACTTTAAAGGCGAGAAAGAAAATTATGAGCATCTCGATTGCCCTGACAAGAAAGGTATAGAGAAGCGGATCTACACGAATAAAATCGTATGCAGCCCTGAAAGCGACCTCGATGCAGCAAACCGCAATGATAACAGGCAGCCGTCTGTCCATGCCTTATCTATATAAGGGAAAGCACCAGGCGCACAAGCGGGAATTGAGGTAAAAATCTCAGGATGGAAAAGCAGGATGTTTATTGCAGAGAATATCCCATTTTTCGGAACTAAATTGACGGGGTGGCTGTAATTTGTTTTAAGGAAACATATGAAACGTATAATAATTGGAACAGCAGGTCATGTGGATCATGGAAAGACATCTCTTATCAGGGCCCTTACCGGCGTTGATTGCGACCGGCTCAAGGAGGAAAAGGAGCGGGGACTTACCATAGAGCTCGGCTTCACCTCGCTTTTACTGCCTTCTGGCGAGCGGGTTGGCGTAGTTGATGTTCCCGGCCACATCAAGTTTATCCGTCATATGCTTTCCGGTGCATCAGGTATTGATCTTGTGCTGCTGGTTGTAGCCGCTGATGAAGGGGTTATGCCGCAGACCATCGAGCATATTCAGATCTGCGAACTTCTGGGAATAGGGAGGGGAATAATTGTTCTCACCAAGGTCGATCTGGTGGATGAAGACCTTCTGGAACTGGCTTCGTCTGATATACAGGATTTTGTTTCAAAGACCTTCTTGAAGGATGCCCCGGTTGTCGAGGTCAGTTCAACAAAAGGAAAGGGCCTGGATGATCTGGTACGTGTGATAGATGAGCAGATACAGACAATCCAGGAGAAGAAGATCAGCGGTATACCCATGCTCCCGGTAGACAGGGTTTTCTCTATCAAGGGGTTCGGAACAGTGGTTACCGGTACTCTTGCCCGCGGGTTCTTCACTGAGGATCAGGAGGTTGAGATACTTCCGGGAGGACATAAGGCGAAGGTGCGCAATATTCAGGTTCATGGGCAGGAGGTCGACAAGGCCATGGCCGGGACCCGCACCGCGATAAACCTCCAGGGGCTTGGGACCGAAGATGTATTGCGGGGTGAATGGGTTGTTCCGACAAAGATATTCAGGCCGACCCGGGTCATCGATGTACGGCTGAATCTTATCGATGAACCGGGCAAGGGTAATATAAGGTTTCATATAGATACCGCAGAAACAATCGGTGAGATGAGTCTGCGAAATATCGATGGAATTGACGTGGCCAGGATCCGTCTGAAGGAACCGGTCATTGCCTCATTCGGTAGCCGGTTTATCATCAGGAGGGTGTCCCCGTCCACCACGATCGGCGGAGGGTATGTATTAAATCCCTTCCCGGTCAGGAGATTTTCCGAAGATATCATAAAAGACCTGATAAGCGATGATTTTTCCAGACATATCGTCGGGCTTGCCAGGGACGCAGGTGCACGCGGAATATCCAGGCACGAGTTTGCTGCCGCCTTTGCCGATGAAGGGCCCAAGCTGGAGAAGGCTCTGCAGGAACTTCTTTCAAACGGAGAAATCTTACGGTTTGACAGCGTAAATGATGTGTATGTGCATACATCATACGTTCATAGTCTTAAAGAACTCATGATAAAAGGAGTGGACAAATATCATATAAAGAACCCTTCATCACAGGGTATGTCCAGAGAGCATCTCAGATCATCTCTCAAAGGAAGCATTAATATAAAGCTTTTCCACAAGGTTTTGCAGGACCTTGTCAAGAAAGGGGAACTCGAGGAATCCGGCCCTGACATAAAAAAGGCCGGCTTCAGAGCTTCTCTGGGCGATGCCCTTGGCGGGCTGGGCGAAAAGGCATACAGCATTCTTATAAAGAGCGGCTTCGAACCACCAAAGGCATCTGAACTGGCTTCGGAACTTCGTGTAACTGCGAAAGACATCGAAGATGTTCTAGGATTTCTGCGAAGTCAGGGCAAACTCTTCCGTATCAAGGACGATCTTTATATCACCGATGAATTCGAAACAAGGCTTCGTGAAAAGGTCAAAATGTTCATAACTCAGAACCAGACACTGAATCCTTCTGACATGAAGGAAATAACCGGGGTAAGCAGAAAATATGCAATACCATATCTTGAGTACTTAGACCGTATTCATTTTACCGTACGCGTCGATAATGTGCGCAAGCTTGCATCCTCATTAAAGAATCAGGACAGGTAATACGATTGGTGCATCGAATACGGCGGCGTGAAGAGAACCCTTCCTGAGAGTAATGCCGTATTGCAAAGTGCTCCAGTCAGATTTGAATGGTGCCTATCAACTGCCGGATCGGATCTTCCTTATCAGCAATATTCGTTCCTTAAGCCTCAAGCTGAGATAAAGCGGGCTTAGAATCAGTGATCTGATAATTTCTTTCTTTGTCATTTTATTCGCCCTTTATGTTATGAGTGCATATATTTACAAAGAATACTGCTTAAACTGTGCCAGAAATTAAAATGAAGTGAATATAGTATGTTACAAAACGAGATGCTGCAAGCAAGCCATGGATCAATGAAATCTGTTGCGAAACGTGACGCTGTGTTGTGAAAAATCAACAATGATGAGGATGCGCTTCAGGACTAAAATAAACACTGTCTAAGCTGTTTGTGAAATGATGGGAGGTATATAATTCTTTATGACAGGTTCGCCTTTATTCTGAAGAACCTGTTTTATTTTCTGGTACATCCTTGCATGACTTGGCTATCAGGTCATCGAGATCTTCACCATAATCAACGTCAGGATACTGACGCTTCAGATAGTTAAATCTTTTGCAGGCAGCTCCTAGGTTCTTATTTTTCAGGTAAAATTTGCCAATATACAGGTAGTGTTTTGCCATGGTTGTCCTGGCCTCGGTAAGTTTTTCATGAGCTTCGCCTACATAGGGAGAATCCGGATAGGTGCGTATAAATTCTTCTAATATCTGAATGGCCTGGGCGGTATTTGTCTGATCACGGTCATAGGAATTGATCTGATTGAAATAACACAGGCCGATTTTATACAGGCTGTCGCTTGCATCCAGGTCCGTGGGGTATAACAGACGGTATTCTTTGTAGCTCTCCATTGCCTCATCATAGAGCTTTTCTTCGAAGTTAAGGTCGGCTATGGCGATGAGTGACTTGCGTGCAAGATCGTGCCCCGGGTAGTATGTTCTAACCTCCATGAACATCTCTGTTGCCTTATCAACCTTTTTCTCTTTTGCTAGTTGTGTCGCCTCTTGAAACATCACCTGGGCGGGTTTTATCTCTTCAGGTTTATGGGCGCATCCAAAAAGGGACATCAGGATGAATGGGATAATAATTATGTGTTGATATCGCATGCCGGTGATCATAGGACAAAAACTTACAGACATCAAGGTACTATCTCATATATTGTCGCACCTTTTACTGTGAGAACATAGATCGCCTTGTCAACCGAACCATCAGTATAGAAGGATGTAGCACCGGTAAGTCCGGGATAATCCTTCACAGAGGCGATCTGTTCCCGCAAAGACTCCCTGGTATGGATTTCTCCTTCCAGAAGATTCTGCAGGATAACAGCCGTATCGTAAGCACCGGCCTCCCATACAGAGGGACTGTATCCGAATGTGTAATAGAAGCTGTTGTTGAACTCCTGAACAAAATCCAGCTGTGAATTAATGAAAAATCCGCTGACAAAGATGGCATCATCCACATATTTTCCGCCGACCCGTATGAAGTCCGGTGTGTCCCAAAGTGTAGGACCGAAAAGCCTTACACCATCGATGCTGAAATAAGGAAGGTAGGATGCTATCATAGCAGCATTAATGGCTGTATCAGGGATGAGCAGCGCATCAAAATCCGGTTCGATCCGGATATCCTGGTCGGTTTCTATCGTTTCATCCTGAACAGGTTGTTTCAGATGTGCTATTAGGGTGTTCACCGCTTCCTTGAAATCAACGAGCTGCGGGGAATATCCTACCTGTCTGACAATCTCTATTCCGTAATTCGGGGCATTCTCTATAAATAGATTGGTAAAGATATTTCCAAAATGATCGGTGGGATAAAGTATGGCGAACCTTGTGATATTAAGATCGCTGGCAACCTGCAAAAGAGTGGTTACCTGTGTATCTACCGAGATAAAATTCCTGAAGCAGTAGGATTCCTGTTTTGATGAGATATCTCCACGGGTGAACATAAAAGAGGGAATGCCTCTTGCTTGAGCCTCGTTGCAGGATATGCTGCCTGCCACCTCTCCAATGGGACCAATGATGGAGATCACTTTATGATTTTTATCAAGATCTTCGATAATCCCTGCAATGGAACTCTCATCACTTCCATAATCCTTGATCACATATTCTACATTCGGTGCCTTTTCATCACTGAATACCCTGGATGCAAACTCTATCCCTTTGAGTACCTTCTGTCCGACAGTTTCCCATTTACCGGTTAAAGGAACCACAACACCAATGGTATTTCTTGCAGTTTTGTCCTGAGCGGATAACTGCATGGTCTTGTTTCTCAGTCGTTCCATTATTCTGCTGGCGATGTCCTGATCTTCCTGTTCGAGATAGAGCCTTGCCTGTCTTGCAAGCAATAAATCGATGAGCTGATCGTCTGAGGTGGTTGTTTCAAATTTTGCCAGTACATCGACCTGATCAATGTTTTCCACTGCAGAGGTCCACAGGCCTAAAAGCACATCGCGAGAAGTTGAGTCTGAAAGAGGGTATATGTTTGCGATAATCTCCAGGGCATTTGAATATTGTTTTGATTCAATAAGCCCCTTGGAAATGTCAAGTCCATATCCAACCATGTCCGGACCTTTGTTCTGTGCAAAGATATCCGTAAACAGGCGTTGGGAATCTAAATAGTTCTTACCCCTGATGTATAGCTCGATAAGTAAAGTCTTTGCCTTGGGCAACATCTCAGAGCGAGGATAAGATTTAATGAAGGTCTGGTAGAGATTCACTGCATTGGCTGAATCGGTGCGCGCGGTAATGGATGCTGCATTGTAAAGTGCCTTTGATCCCAGTTCATGTTTGGGAAATGTTTTCCATATATATATGAATGTCTCATATGCCCCGTCCAGGTTTCCCGAGATTTCCTGAGCCAGGGCCTTGTTATACAAGGATGCGGGATCTTCGTGAGGGACCTGTTTCATTGCAGGTGCACATGCGCATAGCACCATTATAATAATCAGATATGAGAGGTATCTTTTTAACGATATCATTTGCATTATAATGCTAATATTATATTACTATTGTCCGATAAGTCAACAACTACAAGAAATTACTAGATGTATGGAAAGAGGTCGTTTTTAGTTTTTTCTTGACAAAATATCGTACACTGCTGAACTATAGTGCGAAAATTTTACGAAACCGAAGGAGAACCGAGTGGCTGATCTGGGAAAGAGATACAAATGCTACAAGTGCGGCACCAAGTTCTATGATCTCTCTAAGCCACAGCCTGTATGTCCCACATGTGGTGAGGATCAGAATAACGAAGAAACCAAGAAGTTGCTGAGACGCAAGAGGAAGCGGGCAATGTCAAAGGTCAAATCAGACATACGTCCTGTTTCTGAAGAATCTCTCACAGATGAGGAATCAGACGATGAGGTTGAAGAATACGTTCTCGATATGGAAGACATTGTTATTGAAGAGAATTCTGAATACTCCGAAGATGAAGACTGACAGGTGGGATAGGATCATCTCTTTACCTTCTGAATATGGCGGTATATATCGTCCGGAACAAGCCCCTTTGCAGTGATGACAGCCTTGTTTGCTAAAGGTATTATATGTGATTTTTCAAGGATGGCTGCGTCCTTGGGAAGTACTATCTGCATTACCGTCACAATGAATACCATGATGACGGCACCCTTTACCAGGCCAAGAACACCACCTAAGACCCTGTCCGCCGTTGAAATCACTGATCTCCTGGAGAATTTTTCTATGAAGTGAAAGGCGATTTTGATCACGGCGAAGAAGAATAGGAACACCAGCAGGAAACTGATCAGGCCTTTCGCATTGGGCAAGTGAATAAGGGAGAGGATCTGAGTCAGAGCCGGGGAGAGCTTCTTGGCGAGATACAGGCCTGCAAAGATTGATACAAGAGAAGATATACTCCTGATAAGGCCATTATATATGCCCATACCCAGAAAGAGGACCATAAAGAAGATTGCAACCGTATCAAGGGTGTTCACTACCTCGCCTTTGTAAATTCAATCCAGAGAACATCCTTTAAGGGTATCTGATATGTCCCGAAAGCAGTCTTGCCATAAATTTTCGATATGCCGTTGATCCTGAGATTGCACAAATCTCCGGAGTTCTTCATGCTGATACAGGCGCTTTCGTCTTTGAAGTCGATCCGGGAGATGTTTTCAAAGGGAATCTGCACCTTTCCTTTTCCCATGGAGGCATTGAATGAGGTTTTCCCGTCAATGGTAGCCGACAGGATCATCACTTCACTTTTTGCCGTATCCATGATCGTTGCATCAAAAGGCGAATCTGCAACCGTCTGACCGGCAACCGATCCCATGCCTGACATGCCCATGAGAAAAATGCAGAGAAACACTATTGAACCTGAAATAAAGATGCCTGACCGAATGTTCATGTGTCATGTACCTCCTCGATAACCCCTTCACGTTTAAGGGCATCTAAAAGCTTTGCCAGAGTATGTTTCCTGCTGATAGGGTAAGTTACTATCGCCTCTGCTTCAAACCTGTCTTTTGTTGTTACGATACCGAGACCGTCATAGCCCTCGAGAATAAACTTTACATAGGAGATATCTCTGCGCATGAGTTTTAGTGATAATACTCCGAAATTCCACATGAACCATGAGATACCATACAAGTCATTCAAGCGCAATACCACGGTGCCTGGTTATGGAATATACAGCATGTATTCGGTACGGCGGTATGGGACATTGCTGATGGAAAATCCTGGAGTATGCGGGCCTGATGTGTTATCGAAAAAGCTGCTTTACAGGGCGGCACAATAGTAGTCTGCTGCGATAGGTTTTAACGCGGGATTTATAAGGGAATGGGTGACGATTCTATGAGACCTTCAAGCCAATGGATGCAGATATTCGGGATCGTTCAGTAACTATTATGCGGGCAATAAATTTCTTGACAGCACGTAGATTGAAATGGTAGGAGGAAGTCCAACTGAATGAGTGAGGCGCCATTCATTAAGAGACCTAGAAGGGGTATTTTTAAGAGGTCCCACAGCGATGCAGGTCTGATAAAAGATCTTGCAATAGTAAGCCAGTTGGGATTCATTATGGCAGGTTCTATAGGCTTGAGCGTATGGGTCGGATATAAGCTTGATGCATGGCTTCAAACGCACGGCATTGTGCTTACCCTCTTTATTCTGTTTGGGATATTAGGTGGCGGCTGGACAGTATACAGGCAGATACAGGACTTATATAAGACAGACACGAAGAAGAGATTAAAATAATGAATGTTTATGATGTCTTAAAACATACCATTTTCGTTGTTGTCCCCGTATGTATCTTGATTTGCCTGGTCATTTACGTAATCGGGTATACTCATATAGCCCTGGGTCTGTTCCTGGGTGTGGCCGGAGGGACAGGCAAGGCATTGTTTATGACCTATTCGGCAATGTATGATGTAAAACCCGTCGTATCGTTTCTTCTCCGCTATATTATCCTGGGAATTGTCATGGTTTCGGCAATCCAGATATCAATGCACACATTTTTTGCAGCAGTTGCTGGTATTTTCTTCGTGCAGATCGTCTTTGTCATGGATCAGGTTAAAGCTAGCAACATAGGAGAATTGGGATAATGGAAAATATTGGATACATGCCTCGATGGATCTTCGATATAGCCGGTTTTCATATTGTCTTGAACAAAGAAACCCTTATCATGACATGGATTGTCATGGCGTTCTGGATATTGTTTTCCCTTCTTGCTACAAAATCCACCAAAATGGTCCCCAATCCGCTGCAGAGTACTGCAGAGATTCTCATCGCTACATGGGACGATCTGGTTAAGGACAGTCTCGGTCTGACTGACCGGCGTTATTTCGCATTCATCTGTACGATATTCCTTTTGTTCTGGGTGTCCAACCTGATAGGCATTATCCCATTTCTCTCCGAGCCAACCAAAGATATAAATACTACACTTTCTCTGGGCGTGGTCGGTTTTATCGTCGCTCATTATTCAGGCATCAAGTTCAAGGGAATAAAGACATACTTGAAGGAATACTGCGAGCCGATCTTCTTCATGATGCCTCTGAACGTGATAGGCGAACTTTCAAAGGTTGTTTCCATCTCGTTTCGTCTGTTCGGGAATATCATGGGCGGCTCAATCATCATACTGGTTGTAAGTTACCTGGTCTATTCTCTTGTGCTTCCACCATTTTTGTACGGGTTCTTCGGGCTGTTCGTCGGGACTATTCAGGCATTTGTTTTTACGATGCTGTCGCTGGTGTATATATCAGTTCAGATTAGATAAAGAGCAGGGAATAAATTATGGATATCGCATTGGATACAGTATCGATTGTTAAGGCCGGTCAGTTTCTGGGTGCAGGGATCTCTATGGGGTTCGGTGCCATAGGTGCCGCGGTAGGTGAAGGCTTTGTAGGCGGTTATGCAAACTGTTCCATCGGCCGCCGTGTTGGTATGGCGTCACCATATACCAGGACCATGCTCATCGGCCAGGCAGTAGCTGAGACATCCGGTATCTTTGCACTGATGGTCTCCGTTCTGCTGGTATTTGGTGATTTTTCCGCCAATGGGATATGCGCCTGGACCGCTACCATGAGTGCCGGGATCTGTATGGGCCTTGGTGCCCTTGGATCAGGAATCGGTGCCGGCTATCCTGCGCAGGAAGCGCTCTGGGGATCGGCCAGGCAGCCGGCACTGGGCGGCCAGATGACCACCTCTATGTTGATCGGGCAGGCTGTGTGTCAGACGCCGGCAATCTTTGCTCTCGTTATCGCCTTCATGCTCATGTTCAAGAACTGTTCAGGCCTTGATGTATGGCCCTATGGTGCATCCCTTATCGGTGCAGGAATTGCGATGGGCTTCGGTGCCATAGGTTCAGGATGGGGCGGAGGCATGGCTGGTGGCAAGGCATGCGAGGGTATGGCCAGGCAGCCCAGGCTGAGAAGTCCGCTGACCACGCTCATGCTTGTCGGTCAGGCAGTTGCTCAGACTCCCGCTATCTTTGCTCTTCTCGTGGCGATCATGCTTATATCGATTGGACCTCAGAAGGGGACCCTGCTTACCAGTGCCGCCATGCTGGGCGCTGGTATATCTATCGGTTTCGGGGCCATAGGATCCGGCATGGGTAATGGTGTGACCGCACAGGGCGCTTGCGAGGCCATCAGCAAGGAATCCAGCACTACAAAAGAGATGTTGACCTTTATGCTCGTGGGTCAGGCCGTGGGTCAGACCCCGGTAATATTTGCCCTTGTTGTGTCACTCATGCTCATGTTTATTAAGTTTCAGATCCCGGCTACTATTGTTGGCTTCTGCGCACTGCTGGCCGCAGGGATATCCATGGGGCTGGCTGCAATAGGCTCGGGTTACGGCAACGGCGATACGGCTGAGTCCGCATGCAAGGCTGTTGCAAGCAATCCAGAGGGGAAAAGCGGTATACTGCCGCTCATGCTCGTGGGTCAGGCCGTTGGGCAGACACCTGCAATATTCGGACTTCTGGTTGCATTCATTCTCATGTTCGGCAGTTATTCCGGGCCGGCAACACTGCCTGCAGCAATGGCGGTACTGGCCGCCGGGATATCCATGGGATTCGGCGGGATTGGTCCGGGTGTTGGCAATGGCATTACAGCAGCAGCTGCATGCGAAGCAGCAGGCTACAGGCCTGAAGAGAGAGGCCTGCTGATGAGGACAATGCTCGTTGCACAGGCAGTAGCGCAGTCAACGGCTATTTATGCCTTGGTAATAGCCTTTGTGCTTATATTCGTTGTATAAGAGAAAGTAAAAACAGTTAATAAAACAGTAACTATATAGGAAAGCTAGGGAGGATGATATTATGGATATATCTGGTGCAGATCTGGTGAGAGCAGCAGCTTTTATTGGTGCAGGAATTGCTATGGGCCTCGGTGCAATTGGCCCGGGCGTTGGGGAAGGTTTCGTCGGTGGCAAGGCCTGCGAGGCAATCGGGAGAAATCCTGAAGAGGCCGGCTTGCTGACTAGAACAATGCTGGTGGCCCAGGCTGTTGCCGAGTCAACTGGGATTTACTCGCTTGTTGTCGCTCTGCTCCTGATATTCGTCGTATAAGGAGGGTCGTTTTGATAGAACTTAATTGGACCTTTTTTGTCCAGGTACTGAACTTCCTTGTTCTCATGTTCATATTGAACAAGATTCTCTACAAGCCCATACTCAAGGTGCTTGACGAGAGAGATGAGAGGGTTGTTGGCGGACAGACAAAAGCAAAACAGCTTATCGCTGAAAGTGAAAAGATCTTTACTTCATATAGTGACAAGCTTCAGGTAGCCAAGATCGAAGCGCTGGGGACCAAGAATTCTGCACGCAAAGAGGCTTCTGACCAGGC
>JAFGTK010000251.1 GCA_016934135.1 Deltaproteobacteria bacterium
AAATTCTTTATCCCGGCATGTCTGCGTGCGAGATCAGCAAGCTCGTGGTAATGTGTGGCAAAGAATGTCCTGATCTTCCTGCTGTCAAGGTATTCCGCAACCGCCCATGCCAGAGACATCCCGTCATAGGTGGATGTACCCCTGCCTATCTCATCTAAGATGACAAGGCTTTCAGGCGTCGCATTATTGAGGATCTCGGCAGTCTCGCTCATCTCCACGAGAAAGGTGCTCTGACCTGCGGACAGGTTGTCCAGGGCACCCACTCTGGTGAAAATGCGGTCGATAATACCGAAAGATGCCTGCCGGGCAGGCACGAAGGAGCCCATTTGAGCCATGATAGCAATGAGTGCGATCTGGCGCATGAATGTAGATTTGCCCGCCATGTTGGGGCCTGTAATGATATGAACGGTATCCCGGTCTCCGTCGAATATGCACGAATTCGGCACGAACTCCGCTGTTCTCAGTACCTTCTCCACAACGGGGTGGCGAC
The DNA here is from genome assembly GCA_016934135.1 of Deltaproteobacteria bacterium. Lineage (GTDB taxonomy): Bacteria > Desulfobacterota > Desulfomonilia > UBA1062 > UBA1062 > DSAD01. The sequence continues at coordinate 491 of JAFGTK010000251.1, forward strand.
CCGCCGTTATGGAGATGTCTCTGCCTGCTCTTATCTGCGGCCGGTGATAACCGTGCTCTACGGCCAGACATGCAAGATTTGCTATGGCATCAAGATAGGCAACCGCCTGGATGGTAGCTTTCAGATCAGGGACATGCCCCATGAGAAAATCCCGCATCTCGCCTAGTATCCTCATCTCTATCGCGTATATGGCGTCTTGAGCACCGAGGAGCTTTGCCTCATATTCCTTTAGCTCCGGGGTAATGAACCGCTCGGCGTTCACAAGGGTCTGTTTACGTATATAGTGCGGCGGGGCTTTGTCTGCATGGGCTTTCGTGATCTCGATATAGTAGCCGAACACCCTGTTGTATCCGATCTTCAGGGTATTTATCCCGGAGGATGCCCTTTCCTCGGTTTCCAGAGAGGCTATCCACTGCCGGGAATCTGTTTTCAGCAGCCTGAGTTCATCGAGTTCCCTGTCAACGCCTGCTGCTATTACATTGCCGTCACCGATCTTGCCGGGGGGCTCCGGCACAATGGTTGTCCGGATTTTTGATCTTACCTCGTCTTGAGGATTCATCCGATCCATAAGTTCTGCAAGGACCCTGGATTCCAGATCCGCTGCAAGGTCTTTTATCTCAGGAACCTGATCGAGGCCGGCTCCCAGCGAGACGATGTCTCTGGGCGATGCCTTTCCTGCGGATATCCTTCCCACAATACGTTCCAGATCAGGGATGCTATCCAGAAGGTCCCTGATCCTATCCAGCGTATCGCGTTTTAGCGAAAGTTCCCCGACAGCGTCATACCTTGCGGATATCTCCATCTCGTCCATAAGCGGAAAGGATATCCAGTCTGCAAGGGCCCTGGCACCCATCGGGGTCCTGGTCTGATTCATTATAAAAAAAAGCGTGGTCGAGGCATTGCCCGATATGGATTCGAAAAGCTCAAGGTTCTTTTTTGTGTTGGCGCCGAGCATCATATACCTGCCCGGGTTGTAAAACCGCATTGAAATTATATGGCCGAGCACCTCTTTCTGGGTTCTTCCGACATAATCGAGAATCATGCCCGTTGCCTTTAGAGCCTCTTCATGATCTTTCAGGCCAAGGCCTTCAATGCCAAGCATCCTGAAATGGGAAGTGATAAGATCTTTTGCCCTTGATACATCCATAAGGTCATCGCGCCTTGTCACATAGAATCCCTCAGGGATGTCTTCCGGCCGGCAGGTGATGATCTCACTCGGCGATATCCTGCTGAGCTCACACTCGAAATCCTGCCACGATGCCACCTCTGTTACCCTGAAATCGCCTGTTGAGATATCAATGAAGGCAATCCCGTAAACACCGCCTTTATGATCCAGGCTCGCTGCCATAAGGTAGTTTGCACTGTCTCCTGCAAGATGGTTGTCTTCCACAATGAGGCCGGGGGTTATAACCTGGACCACCTCACGGGGAACAAGGCCCTTTGCGCCGTCTTTAACTTCCCCCTGTTCGCAGACCGCAACCTTGTTGCCCAGGCGTATAAGGCGGGAGATGTAACCGCTTGCAGCGTGATAGGGGACACCGCACATGGGGACCGGATTCTCCTTGCCCTTGTCCCTGGTTGTCAGGGCAATACCCAGAATCCTGGATGCATGAACCGCATCATCAAGAAACATCTCGTAAAAATCGCCCATGCGATAAAACAGGATGGTGCCCGGATACCCTTTCTTGATATCCAGGTACTGCTGCATCATAGGGGTAAGGTTACCCATTTGAGCGTCGTTCCTTCTCCTCTTCGTCCTGGAAATCCTTGAGCATCTTTGCCTTGAACCGGCTGACAAACTCGGGGTGCTCCATATACTGCAGATTCGTATCGAGGTACGAATCCCTCATCCTTGCTTTCTCCGTATCTACATCCCGCTCATGGACGGCAGGCTTCTTGAATACGCTCGTGGACTTGAGTTTGTCGCCTTTGCAGTATTGCCGAAGCTCGACATCATTCTCATCGAGATCCACCATCATGGTGAATTCAAAGCGCACCATGTACAAATCTCCAGTGAGGACAGCAGTCTTGTCATCTACCAGAACCGTTACGCCGTTGTTCAACAGTATCTCTTCCATAATAGGTAAGAGATAATACGAGCAGGCCCATAAAATCAAGGACGAGCTTTATACGTACGATTTTTCCGGATCAGGAAAAAGGCATCGCTTCATTGCGGAGCGCCTGAAAAGAAATCATCGGCAGCACCTGCTGCTGCTTCACTCAGTGCATTGCCGAGCTCTTTCAGGATCTGCGGATAGGTCTCGGGTTCGTCACACCCCGAAGATGCCGATTCACAGTCCCAGCCTGCCCTGTGTGCACGGCGCCACAAAAGCCTGTTTGTCCTCATGTCGACCATTTCACCGGTAATCGCTGCTGTAACGCCTGTGGATATATTTCGTTGATCAAGATACCCGCAGTATGTCCCGTATTTTTGAACATTCAGGACGATAAGCAGATCAAGCCCTTTTGCCTGAGACATCCCCCGGTAATCCTTTCTCGCATGCGTTGATGCAGGAGGTGTAAATCTCGGCAGCAGATTCAGATCAATATATTCATCAATAGCGACGACACGAAACCCCCTTGCATCGAGACCCTGCGCAAAGATATCCTTGAGACCGGCAAAGGCCTTTATCTCATGAGAATTCAGATAATGCCAGAGCCTGCGCTGGTCTCTAAGGACAGATGGCTCCTCATCGAAATCCTGATCATACCTGCGGGACATGACCATGGTCTTCTGACGTCCGAATGGTGTCGTGGACGATATCTTCACGGTTACTTCAGGATCCGGAACTGATACAAGTACAACCCCCACAACAGGCTTATTGTCATCCCAGAATCCCTGATCAAGGGGCACAGACTTATTAACGGCACAGGCGCCCATGCTGAACAGCATGACAATGCTTAAAACTAAATGTATCCCCTCAACAAGCCGGGGGGAATCTTCTGATTGAACATTACTCTTCATAGATATCCGTCATTCAGACCAGTTCCTTTATTCTGCTTGAATGCGGGCGGTCTACTGTATGCCTTGGACACCGGCATGAACATGGTAATAGGGGATGCCGTTATAGACATCGATGGTTGCCTCAGCCGGCCAGTAGGTACTCGATGAAATGATATTGTAGCCGTCAGTACGCGGCCGGACAGAAAGGTTGGTGACTCTGAAATTGGTAACGCCCACATACCCGCCCGAGGTGTTGATACTCCAGGGGTTGTATGGACCGGGCGCAAGGCCGTCCGAGTCGCCCCAGGCGATTGTGTCGATAGAGATGTTCATGGTGATGTCAACGAAGAAACTTACCCCTGCCATGGCTGTCACATGAGACAGTTCCTGGTCTGCCATTGGTTTCATTGCATACACGGATACCGGCAGCACAGTAATAATTGCAAGAACTGTAAAAAGTTTTTTCATGACAATGAGCCCTCTTTATATTTAATATATAATATCTTATGAGGCAGATGCAACATACCATTAAGGTCCATTTCTTAGCTTATTTATAATAATGAACTTTCTATTGCATTAATAGAAAGTATATTGGAAGATTCTATGAAACACTCAATGTGCTTGTACTAATACTGGGCACACTCTACCGCTCGGTCGAGGGATTATCATAATACTTTGCACAGCTTGAGCAGTGCCAGAAAAGACACCATTGGAAGCCTCTGCCTGGTACCGCCGAATATCCTGTTTTCAGTTCCGCCGAATCGCGATTTGGTAAAATACAGCCCTTTGAAGCTGAATATCCAGTTGCCATGATTGAACAGAAGACGATTCATCTTTTTAAGGATAACGGATTCACCCGGCATATAATTATCATCGGTCTTGAGCGGGCACAGACCGATGTTCATGTTTTTTATCCCCTCCCGCTTGAAGGTATCCATGGCATGAATCATGAGAGGATAAAAGATACCCGGCTTGAACCTGTTTGAAAATCGCGAGATATTGGGAACATAACCTACCACCCGGTTTTCACTGTAGATGGGGTCGAAGAACACGAACCCTATCAGCTCACCGTCCAGATAGGCAGAGAACTTCCTGGTTCCCTTCTGGTAATTCATATCCATGGGCCTGATCAGAAAACAGATCTCACGATTCCTGACCTTTCGTGTCTTCAGCCATTCTTCGGAAAGATGCCTGCAGCCATCGGCAGCATACATTTCCTCGATAACAACTCCTGCCTTACAGGCATGATTTATCGATGTTCTCAGAACCTGTTTCTTCTTCCCTTTCAGGTCCCACCTGTCGAGGTCGACATTGATCTCCACCCCGTACTGGGTGCAATAATACCCGAATTTCTCATGAATCAGCCTGGCGATGTCCTCTGAGATCTGCACGAACACCGGATCACTGCCCTGATCCATGAAGTTTTTCAGCATCGCCTCCCGGTCTTTGGCGTCGCACACCGGGTCAGCAAGAACAAAACGCTTGCCCCACTTCTGACCGAAAGCAATGAACCCGGTGCCGGGAACATCGAAATAGTGCATCCCCTGCTGAAGCAGGGAAAATGACAAACAATGGTTACCATACCTCTTGAGGTAGGCAAGACGCTCTTCAAAGGTAAAGTGATCGATCATACCGGATATCTCTGCCGTGGGCGAAACCATGTATGGAGCCGTGTCAACCGCATCCTCTTGAGGATGCAGAGCTATGGTTTCCACCTGTGCCATTATATTCATTCCCTTCATTGTATTTAGCTATCATAATGCAGTCTCTCTTCCCTGCTTACCCTTCAGACAGAGATATTCAGTAGAAAATAATAACACAAATCATGCCAAGACACACAATAATAGAATACCGGAATGATTCCTGTTCAAACAGTCCATGATTTCAATAGGTAGTGACATCAGGCATGCTTTTTCTCACCCGATTGCGCAGCTCTGATATTTTCACAAAAAGAGAAAAGATTCTCCTTGAGGAAGAAAAGATTTTCCAGTAGTGTCCTTTATTGAGAAACCATGAGCGGCAGGGTAAAGGAAAAACAGCTGCCTGTTTGTCCGTCACTGTCAACCCAGATGGAACCGCCATGAAGTTCAATTGCCATCTTGCAATACGTGAGACCGAGCCCGGTCGTATATCTTCTTCCATCCCTCTTTCTCTGTAGCTGTACGAACTTTTCAAATATTGAGCTCTGGAATTCTTTAGCAATACCGGGACCGCTGTCTGAAATGAAAAACCTGATATGCCCGGGATCACAGGTTTCATACCCGGCTTCAATACGTTCCCCCTTTGGGGAATGATGAATGGCATTGACAAGCAGATTATGGATAACCCGGATAAGCAGCCCCTTGTCTGCGCTGAACACAACCTCTTCTTCTACTGCTTCGGGTTTTAAGATGACGATCGATTTCTTCCTGGCAAGACCTGAGAGATGTGATACAGCTTCATGGATAAAATCGTAAGGGTTCATCTTTTCCTCGATAATGCTCATGCTGCCTTCTTCCATCCGGGTGATGTCGAGCAGATCGGCGATCATCCGGTAGAGGATATCACACCCTGACTGGGCCTGTTCCACAAACTCAAGATGTTTTTCATCGAGAACGTACGAGAGGATGTCGAGATTGGCAATCACCTCGGAGATAGGTCCCTTCAGGTCATGAACCAGCATATTGAATAGTTCTGTACGGAGCTTCTCAAGCTTCTTGAGCTGTTTGTTGCTCTCACTGAGCGCCTGTCTCTTTTTTCTCAGGGATTCTGCAAGACGGTTATTCTCCAGTGCACTGATGACATTTCCGGCTATGCTCAGCAGCACTTCCTGATCCTGTCGGGTAAACCTGTCCGAATCCACTTTATCGGTTATGCTCAAGACCCCCAGGACCTTGCTGTTGCACATCACTGGCACAAGAAGATATGCATCCTTTTTATAGTGATCAAACCTTCTTTCAAACATGCAACCGCTTCCGGGATTCTTGCTGTAGAACATCTTTCTGTTCTTCACTACCCAGGAAGAAGGGGTGTCGTGATCGAGTGTCTGTCTCACTCCAACAAGAGCCGGGTTTACCGACGAAACAACCTCCAGAGTCTTTCTGCCTTTTACAATCATAAAGGATGCCTGCTCTGTGTTGAAGCAGGAGACGATCTCCTGGATGATGGCATCGATTTTGGATTTGAATGAAAGTCTCGGGTTATTCGATATCTGGTTTATTTTCGATATTGCCTGAAAAACACTGTCCTCTTTTTTCACGTCAGCTCTCCGTTCATTTCCATCGATCATCTCTATAAACACTTCCTAAGGAGGGTCCTTGCATCGCTGTGATAGGGATCGACATCCAGAACAGCCTTGATCACGGTTTCGGCCCTCAGTTTCTGTTTCATCAACAGATAGATTTCCGCGATATGCAGCTTTACGTCTACACTGTCATCCGTTTTGGAGGTCTCAAGAAAATACTGCAGGGCCTGCTTGTAATCCCCCATCTTTTCATAGGCCCTGCCGATCTTTAAAAGCAGATCGCTGCGGCTTGAGACCTGCCTGAGGATATATTTCATGAGATCAACTGCATAAGAATACATCTCATGCTCCAGACAGAATTCCGCCAGGGTCTCATGAAGGCTCAAGGGATCATCAGTCAGAGAAAGCGCTTTGTTGAACACCTTCCGTGCGCCATCGTGCATCCCCTTCTTCACGAGGATCTTTCCGAAATCCAGGGCCCGGTCCAAGTGACGCGGGCTGATATTCATGGCCTGATGATAACATTTGGCCGCCTTCTCTATCTGATTGCGCTCGAGATAGATCTGTCCGAGATAGTGGAATGCGAATACATCGAGCTTGTTTATATCTGTGGCGTGAATAAACCATTTCTTTGCCTCGTTTATATGTCCCTTCTTGTAGTAATAATACCCGAGCTCCCGTATCGGACGCGATGATGTATTGTCAGCGAACACCGCCCTCTTGGCCTCTGTGATGGCGGCATCTATGTCCCCTGCCTCTTCAAGTGACCTGGCCTTTTTCAGGTGCATAACCATGGGGCTGGGGTTGTTTACCTTGTCGATTACCTGCACGATCTTGTCGCCAAGAGACTGGATTGTGAGAGGCTTGAGGATATATGCATCTATGTCCGATTCAGCCGCCTCTGCGACCATTTCCTTGTTGGCCTCCGCAGTCACCATAATGACTGGCATGTCACGAAGCTTCCGGTCGTCCCGTATAAGTTCCAGGAGTTCAACCCCGTTCATATTGGGCATGTTCCAGTCCACAATGGCAAGATCGATGGGTTCCTGCTTCAAAACCTTCCAGCCCTCTTTGCCGTCTTCTCCGAAATGGAAAGCCCCGCCGTATTTCAATACCATCATCATACTGCGGATGGATTTCCGCATGCCTTCGGAATCATCGACGATAAGGACCTTCATTCTTTCCATATCTATCATTACAGAATCTCCCACAGAATAAATCGGCTTGTCAGGGGAATTAATTAACGCTTCGAGATGATTTTCTTAAAGAAAAATGCGGACCAGATTTCCGGATCAGGATACATCCTATCGGGCCTGCAAATTCAGGTTTGCAGGCGATATTGCAGCAGGGAGGCCGCCAGCAGAACTCTGCAGGAAGGTTTTGTTCAGGAAGCCCCCAAGCTTTATCCCTGGTGCTGATCAAACAGGCCCAGGATCTTCATAGCTGCGTCCTTTGCAGACGTTCCCACCTCCAGAACCGGCCCTACGCACATGGGGCAGCCGTGCTCGCACGGGCATGAACCAATCAGGGTTTTCACCGCTTCTATGAGCATTGCATGTTTCTCAAAGAGCAGCTCTGAAAAACCGATTCCTCCGGGATAGGCATCGAATATGAACACCGTTGGGTCATAGGCATCTGCCATGACCTCTGCACTGTCAGATACACCCTGAGGAGAAGACACTATCATGCGTGCCTCGGCCCCGTGACGCACATACCACTCACCACTCTTGTCGCCGATGCAGTGGTCTATATCGCGGATATCACACATCAGCAGGACGGCAGATATGTGATGCAGTGCATATGCCATGCCCCGAAGCCCGTCAATGATCTCCTCGCGCCTGAGTTTCAGACCGCCCAGCAGGTCCCATGGCACGGTAAACCAGTAGCTCGTTGTATGCATGTCCTTCTGGGGCAGGTCCACATCGCCGTAGCCCACGTTCTCGGATGTATAGAACTTGATCTTCTTGTATCCCACGACCTTCCTGACAACCTGTACCTCGCCGTGCTCCACAATAATGCCGGCATGTCTCTTCTTGTCAAAATCATCGATCACCCGAACATTGGTGTAGGTCATTGCATCGGTATAGTAATCCACATCGACCTTTTTCACATAGGCCTTCTGGCGCTCAAGGTCGAGCTTGTCCACGTGATACTGCTGAGACTCCACCATGTAGATGGCATCATCATGCACTGTGGTAAATGCGCTGTCCCAGTCCACTTCGGCGACAACCTTATGATTTCCGGCCTGGGTTGTATCGATTACGACGATATTCTCCGGATTGATGCTGCGCAGGCTCACCTCGTCGGCCGGATAGCTCTCGGCTGCCCAGTGCCAACGCTCGTCCACCCGGTGAAGCACACCCTTTTCCTCCAGGTAGTCCAGGAGTTCTTCTATATCCTCGAGACCGAAACGCTCTCCCTTTTCAAAGGGCAGCTCGAATGCCGCGCTCTTGATGTGATGCAAAAGGATGAGCAGGTTGTCCGGATTCACACGGCAGTGTTCCGGTGATCGCGAAAAGAAATAATCCGGATTTTCAACGATAAACTGGTCCATGGGCGTGCTCCTTGCAATCAGGACGGCAAGGCTCTTTCCCGCCCTGCGGCCTGCCCTGCCGGCCTGCTGCCAGGTACTGGCAATGGAGCCTGGATAGCCCGCCATAAGACACGCTTCAAGATCACCGATATCGATGCCCAGTTCCAGGGCATTGGTGCTCACCACGCCCATGACCTCACGATCGCGCAGGCCTTTCTCAATACTGCGGCGCAGGTTCGGAAGATATCCCCCGCGGTATCCGGTGACAAAACGGTCGTCCACGGGTTTCCTGGCTTTGAAGTGGTCTTTCAGATATTTGGTAAGCACCTCTACATTGAGCCTGCTTGTGGTAAACACGATGCTCTGTATCCCGTTGCCTATAAGTTCGCTGGCCATTTTCCTCGCAGGCGTCAGTGCTGACTGGCGTATGCCGAGCTCGCGGTTGATAATCGGGGGGTTATAAAGGATAAAGGTCTTGTCGGCCTCAGGAGCTCCGCTCTTATCGATGAGCTCTACCGGCCTTTCCAGAAGATTTTCAGCATGCTCCTTCGGGTTTGCCACCGTGGCCGAACAGCATATGAAGACCGGGTCTGCACCGTAGAACCGGCAGATCCTTTTCAGCCTCCTGAATACATTGGTCAGGTGGCTTCCGAACACCCCCCGGTATACATGGAGTTCATCAACCACGATGTAGCGCAGGTTGGCAAAAAGCTTCTGCCACTTGGTGTGGTGGGGAAGGATCCCGGCATGAAGCATGTCCGGGTTGGTCACAACCACATGGCCCTGCCTGCGGATAGCCTGACGTGCATCATCGGGTGTGTCCCCGTCATAGGTATATGTCCTGATATCCGCTCCAAGATCGTTTATAAGGGAGTGGACCTCGTGCATCTGGTCGGCCGCCAGGGCCTTAGTTGGGAAGATATATAAGGCCCTGGTCTCGCTCTCTTCGAGGATCCGCTGAAGCACGGGAAGGTTATAGCACAGCGTCTTGCCGCTCGCAGTAGGGGTTACAATAACGATATCCCTGCCTTTCCTGACCATGTCAACAGCCTCGGCCTGATGGCTGTAAAGACTCTCCATGGAGCGTTTTTCCAGGACATGCCTGAGTCCTTTATGCACCCAGGCAGGGTATGGGGCATAGCTTCCCGAAGAAGCGGGTATATGACTGAGCGAGGTCACGTTCTCCCTGAAACGGGGATTGTTCAGTGCCCGGTCAAGCCATTGTGAAAGTGTCAGCTGCGCCATTTGTGCGCCATAGTCCTTATGGAATATTTGAATCTTGTTACAACATCAGCATATCAGGTACCATACCGGTTGAATATAGAAAGGTGCCGCGACCGTGTCAATTGATAAAAACCATCTTCATTGTTCATTAGATCTTCATACGATCTTCACCGGCGTATCTGACTGGATGAACCATTACCATATGGAAAACCGCTGAAGAGATGTTCGGTTTTTTCTTTTGCATTCTTCCCTCAAAGGGATATTATTATGCGCATACAATCTTCCGTGGAGAACATGCGCCGGGTACCGGGAAAGGTTCAGGGTATCGGGTGTAAGGCTTAAGTTCGAGCCTTTTTTTAATATTTTCCGCAGCAGCGGATGCGGCCAGCCGGCCATGAGTGTTAGGGAGTTTTTATGCACAAGAGGAAAAAGATACTGATCGGGGTAGTCATATCCCTGCTTTTCTATACCATTGCCGGGTTCTACATACTTCCTGCCGCTCTCAAGCCGGCGCTGGAAAAGAACCTCAGCCAGGCCCTTAAACGCACAGTAACCATCGAGGATATCGATACGAATCCGTATACGCTTTCCGCAAGGATAAAAGGGCTGATAGTAAAAGACCTGGAGGGCAAGGAGATCTTCTCGTCGTTCTATGAACTTTTTATAAACCTTCAGGCATCCTCTGCCCTGAAAAGAGCGCTGATCCTAAAGGAAATCTCCCTGGACAGCCCCTTTGTGAAGATAATCCGCCAGGGACCGCAGCAATACAATTTTTCCGACCTCATGCAGACACCCGCAACCCCTGACACTACAAACAAGGAACCAATGCGCTTCTTTCTGGGCAATGTCCAGGTGACCGGAGGCAAGATAGATATTGTGGATTCACCCATGAACACGAGCCATCAGGTATCGGACATCTACGTTTCCCTCCCTTTCCTGTCCAATATCGGCAAAGATACCGAGGTCTTTGTCCAGCCCCGTTTAGAGGCAGTCATCAATGGAACCCGTACTGTATTCGAAGGACAGACAAAACCCTTCCATGATTCACTTGAGACCATCTTCCAGGTCAGTCTCGCCGGGATCGATATACCATACTATATGGAGTACCTGCCGAAAGAGGTCGAGATAAAGATACCGTCCGGCACCCTCGATCTGCAGGCAAAGATCACTTATACCCAGTTCAAAGACAGCCCCCCGTCCTTGAAGAGTTCCGGAAGACTCCAGCTTAGCAATCTGACGATTACGGACAGGACGGATCTCGAAATCCTGAACATTCCCATGATCGGGGTCGATATTGCAGCATCTCAATTTCTCAAGAAGAATATACATCTCTCAAGCATAAGCCTTACCTCGCCGGAGGTAACGGTAAGGAGGGACAAAAAGGGTGACATCAACATCGCATCCATTATGAAGAACAATCCGCAG
>JAFGTK010000252.1 GCA_016934135.1 Deltaproteobacteria bacterium
TACCTTCATTACTGCAACCACAACGATCATCGTATCCTCCCTTTCATATGAGAACCAGGTTTTTATTATATGATACATTTTTGAACATGAGATGTATCCGTCTGTGCCAATGTAACCCTTCCGTGTTCATTTTTCAATAAAATCCGAAGGTCATGTTGAAAAGCTTAAAAATCAGATGGTTGAGGTAATTGCAAAACTCTCGGGCTGCCATTTTTGTGCAAGGCTTCGAATCCAGTACTTACAGGGACTCATGGTTCCCCGCTTTCAGCCTTCGGAAAAGCTTCGTCCGACAGGTCGCGGGGACGACAAGACAGCAGTAATTTTGCAACTGGCTCGGTCGACAAAAAAATTACATACATCGGCCTGCCCGGTAGGTCCATTTGGCGACATTTCTCCACTTGATTTTCTTGCCCGGTTCCTTTATCCACATGAGAGAGGACACCTATGGTTGCAGAACAGCGGATATTTAACGGCTTTCCTCAGCAACCCGACGACTCCATTCAAAAGGCCTCAACCTGGCGCTCCCTGATGTATCCAATCTTTTTTCTGCCTGTGGTGAAGGACAGCGGGAAAGGAATTACGCAGGAAAAGAGCGTTGATGCCAAATCCTGCAGACTTATGTGCATCAGGGAGGGGATGAGGTATCGCGGCTGGGGGGTCGGGACAGGCGGCACGCTGTGTAAAGGCACAACCGTGAAGGTACCTTTTCCGCTGGTGGAGGGATCGTAGGAACCCTTTTTCATAACAGCTGCAGTGCTCTTTGATAACATTCATAGTGTCATGTCGTTACAGCATCTTAAGAAAGACAACGGTTCAGCCCATTTCATATTGAAAGGATTGCTTATGGAAAAACAGCAGGATAACCATGAGGACCTGATAGAAGAAATCATAGCCATCGAGCTTGAGATGTTTGGCAATGTCAAGGCACGAGAACGTGCCTTCTGCCAGGAACTGCCCGACACCTTCAGAACAATGCGCTGGATGGCCCACTCGGTATTATCCAGTGACACGCTCGCATCGTACCTGGATGACCTTCAGCAGGCCGCACATGAGGGCAGGAATCTCATGACCGAGAAATATGCCCGCATGGAAGACCTGATCCCGCCACTGAAGAACGATCCTGAGATCGTAGCCGTTCTCGATGAGATCACCCGGACAGAACAGCACTGGATGAAAGAGTTCTCACAGCACTATCCAGGGATCATGAAGGGTGACGGGTCAGGTTTCGCCGGATATTTCAGATGCGAGCTGGAAACCTATTCAGACAGGACACTGAGACGCTATCTCAGAGATGTAACGGATGCCAGAGACCGGGGGATCAACCTTGCAGAGCAGAGCTATGTGAATCTGTTCAGGAGGCTCGGCTATGAATCCCTCGACGATGTGGTCAAAGAGACGAGAGAACAGGACTAGCAAAGGTTCTGGGTGTATTGAGGGCTTCAGTGAGACATGCAGCAGTGGTTCATCATCCGATGAATCAGTCTTCGCGTTCATCTGAGGAGAACTGAATGAAAGGACTTGCAATAGCAGAGCAGTATTTTCTGACGTATGGCGTCCCCATGATCGAACAGAGATTTCCTATCTACAAAGACAGGATAGCGGCCGGTCTCGTGGGTGATGGTTCTGAGTGTTTCGGGTTCGATGATGCCATCTCTCGGGACCATGACTGGGGACCGTCATTCTGTCTATGGCTCACCAGAGATGATTTCGACGGAATCGGTCAGGATCTCCAGCAGGAATATGACCAGTTGCCGAAGGAGTATGCCGGTATTTCCGCGCGCACACAGAGTCAGTGGGGGTCAGGCAGAGTGGGAGTGTTCGAGATCGGTGCATTCTATAGGCAGTTCATCGGGAGGGACGAACTGCCTGAAAGCAATGAACAATGGCGGATACTGCCCGAGGGCAACCTGGCCGTGTGTACCAACGGATCGGTATTCAACGATCCTCTGGGAGAATTCACCCGGATCAGGGACGGCCTGCTCGCCTTTTACCCCGAAGATGTGAGGCTCAAGAAAATCGCCTCGCGCTGCATGAGTGCTGCCCAGTCGGGTCAGTACAACTATATGCGCTGCGTCAGGCGCGGAGAATACGTGGCTGCCCAGTATGCCGAGACCAAATTCATCAGTGATGTGATCTCGATCGTCTTTCTGCTCAACAAACGGTACAAGCCCTTTTACAAGTGGATGCACCGTGCTCTTGAGGGCCTGCCGCTCCTGGGAGATCAGCTCCATGACATGATCCACACCCTGGTTACCATGCAGGAACATGCCCAGGGCGAGGCAATCTACTGGAGAAAAGTCGATCTGATCGAGGAGATCAGCCGGCAGATAATCAACGTATTCAGTTCACAGGGGCTTAGTGATTCGGCCAGCAACTTCCTTCTTGACCACGGACCGGAGATCATACGGCGCATCCGGTCTCCCGAGTTCCAGAAAGAGAGTGTCTGGGTGGAATAGAGCCTCTTAAGATTTCAACAGATCAGAAAGAACCCGTTGGAAATGTGAAAGTTGTGTAAAATGACACGGATATGCCAGGGGTGAATTGGAGAAAACATCAAAAATATATAGAGTTACATGGAGAGGCCTGCTGGATCTGTCTTTGCAACAGCTTTCTGCTTCGCCTCGTGCTTCAGGCTTCGCAGGGGCTATGTCTGACAGGACGCAGGACAGGGTGCCGGACGGGAAACCTAAGATTCAAAAGCGGGATTGTTTCCCGGTATTCGTACATCCCCATGGATTCCGGCAGGAACACACGGTTGTACAGTGATGAGAGGAGGGAGACTGTGATCTTGCATCTGCCACCCGGTTTGCGCGGTGTTACAGCCATATCGCTCATGGTTATCAATACGGTTATCTTTGCCGTTCCGGTCCATATACTTGCCCTTGTAAAGATTCTGATCCGTACGGAGGCCTGGCAGCGTACCTGTGCACGGGCGCTGATGAACACGGTGAACTGCTGGATCCGGGGGATACTTGCTGCGCTGAAGATTACCCAGGATACCACCTACGATATCCGGGACCTTGAAGGACTGAGCAGGGACCAGTGGTATTTCGTCAACTGCAACCATCAGTCGTGGGCAGATATCCTGGTGCTGCTGGTGAGCTTTCACGGGCACATCCCGTTCTTCAAGTTCTTTCTGAAGAAACAGCTCTTCTGGATACCTCTGCTCGGTACATCCTGGTGGGCGCTTGACTATCCCTTCATGGAGCGCTTTTCCAAGAGTTACCTGGACCAGAACCCGCATATGAGGGGTAAAGACCTCGAGACCACACGCAGGACCTGTGAGCGGTACCGGCATACCCCGGTTTCCATACTGAATTTTATCGAGGGGACAAGATTCACCCGCGAAAAGCACCAGAAGCAGAAATCTCCCTACCGGCATCTTCTGCGGCCCAAAGCTGGCGGTTTTGCCCATGCCCTGGCAGCAATGAACGGCAGGATTGAAAACATTGTCGATGTCACCATCATGTACCCGGAAGCGCCATTTGATTTCTGGACCTACCTGTGCGGGCAGATACCGCACATTGCCGTGAGGATCAGGAAACTGCCTGTGCCGCATGATATACTTTATGGAGATTACGGTAACGACCAGGCATTCAAGGAGCGGTTCCAGACCTGGGTGAGCGGACTCTGGCAGGAAAAGGACGACCTTATAGAAGACCACAAGAACGGCAGAAGGATCCAGTTCTCAAAGTATTAATGCATGGAGGCTTCGTATGAATATAACGCCTGATCCTTATTCTGGATCTTCACACTAAAGCATACTCGGATTATTGAAGAGCATACACAGGGGATACCACACCACGAAGAGCACGAAGGGAGTTCATGAAACGCTCGCGCGTACATTCCGTGGCGAGGTGCTCCGGATAAGTATTAAGCGTTTTGTCCTGTGATTTTTTTCGTGTCCTACGTGGTGAGAACAACGGGCTGTGAAAAAGATGCAACCTGTAGAAGTATGCTTCACTGAGAAGAACCCTTTTTATTCTCTCACGCGGCATTCCATTTTCTCATACCAGAGCTTCTTCTTATGCTCCCTCGTCTGAAGTTTGCATCCCGCGTAAATCGATTGCTTTCCCTGCGGCATTCTGATAATCCATCATTGCTACCAGGAACAACAAAAGGACTCGAATGCCGTTGTGCATATAAGCCCTTTCAGGTTGAATACGTCTTCGCGACTGCTTCCCGCCTTGCCGCTGGCCATGCAGGACAGGACGCCGTATACGGCAGGCCGGTTCAATTCCCGTAGCGGGAGTACAAAAAACGGGTTCGGGCTTGCCCTGGGATTCATGCCATCGATTAAGAGGAGAAGTGCATCATGAGATACGAAGGGAACATATTCAGGCCGTTCAGCGAGGCAAAGAGCTACCTCCTGCAGTGTACCATCGGGTGCTCACACAACAGATGCACATTCTGCGGCATGTACAAGGACAAGAAATACCGTGTGCGAAGTCTCGATGAGATCAAGACCGACATCAAGATGGCAAAGGAATATCACCGCGACGTGGAAAAGGTGTTTCTCTGCGATGGAGATGCCATTGCAATAGAGACGGATATGCTCCTGGAGATATTGCATGTATTATACGGCACATTTCCATCTCTGCGCCATGTGGGGAGCTATGTCGGGCCGCAAAGCACCCTTGCAAAGGATATCTCCGAGCTGAAGGCGCTTTGCGATGCCGGGCTTACCAAGGCGTACCTCGGCGTGGAGACCGGTGATGACAGACTGCTCAAGGAGATAAAAAAGGGCGTGACCGCCCAGGAGATGCTGCAGGCAGGAAAGAACCTGGTCTCCGCCGGCATCAATCTGTCATCCATGGTGCTGCTGGGCCTTGCCGGGAAAGGAAACCGCTCGTATGAACACGCCATTGCCACTGCCGGGATCACCAATGAGATGAAGCCCCGGTATCTTGCCGCGCTGACGGTTACCCCTGTTCCCAATACTGTCTTATACAACAAGATCAGGCAGGGAAAATTCGAGGTCATGGATGCCTTCGAGACCCTCGAAGAGATGAAGGTGCTCTTCGAGCACATCACCATCGATGATCTGAAGTTCGTGGGAATCCATGCGTCAAACTATCTGCCCATCAACGGGACACTGCAGAAGGACAAGGAGCAGATGCTCGAAACCATAAACACGGTGCTGGAAAAGAGGGACAGGGGAATGCTGCGCGGTGAAGGCATGAGAGGGCTTTAGCACCACGGCCGCTCTTCGTGCTGAAGGTATAATGATCTTAAGTTCATCAGTCATGTTCAGACGAGAACTATAAACAACAGGCAAGGATCTTATTGAGGTTCCTGCCTCCGGCGAAAGAGCGTGTAATCGATATCCGGCCACGGGCAATCGATATCCTCGATCTTCTGCAGTTCGGCCTCACTCATCCTGCCATGGTCATTGAGGTCCTGCGCGGCCCAGATCAGTTTCCGGAAACGCTGGTGATGGTGGTGGAAGCGCTGATTGGCGTATTCCTTGGCCTGTGTGGTGAAAAGGAGAAAAGGCCAGTCGCTGCCCTGCATGAGAAGGAGTTCACGCACCATCTGGCGAAGGATGCGTTCTCCCCGCTCATCGCCGGGTTTCACCTTCCCGAGCACTTCTTCAGCCTCCCTGGAGCTCGAGTCGATATACGGCCAGATCCAGCCGTGCTCGGGA
>JAFGTK010000030.1 GCA_016934135.1 Deltaproteobacteria bacterium
CTATTTGAAGTATAAAGGGAGTATAAAGGGGACGTTTCCAAGTAAAAGAATGGTACAATCCCTTTTTTCTTTCTAATTTTGAGAATATGGAATCAGGAGACAGGCGGGGCTGAGAAATGAAGGCAGATAAAAACAGAAGGATGAAGACATCCCTTCTGCTCTTTTTTCTTTTCTGCTACGGACAAATATGGCTTTTGTATGGTTTGTACAAAGGCCTAGGCATTTCTTTTTCAATGAATCCAGGGCAAGTTGGAGGTATATTATACCTTGCCGGTGCTGCCGCTCCGCTGATCGCTGCCATTCTCGTGACTGCCATTGCCGGAGGAAAACAAGGGATCTTTGATTTATTCAAACGTTCCTTTTGCTGGAGGTTTTCTCCGGCATGGTATCTGGCTGCTGTGGCGATTCCCCTGGCTGTCACTGCAGTGAGCACTCTGGCCGCAATCGGCTTCAATGATGCCAGGGTCCCGGATAGATGGTTTTCCCCGGTATTTGGTGGCGGCTTTCTTGTTTTCTTTCTCATCTATGACGGTCTGGGTGAGGAGATCGGCTGGAGAGGTTTTGCATTACCAAGGCTTCAAACCCTTTTGGGGCCGCTGGGAGCAAGTATTGCACTGGGATGTATCTGGTCGCTCTGGCACTTGCCGTTGTTCTTTATGGAGGGGTCCTTCCAATACGGAAAATCCATCTTTGTATATATCTATCTGCTCACATGCTGGTCTGTTGTCATAACGATGCTCGTCAACAGGGCTAGAGGCAGTGTACTGGTTGCAATCCTTTTTCATGAATCCGCCAACTTTATTGCATTTACCGTGAACTGTCCACAGATGTACTATGGTCTGGTCACGTGGGGACTTGCCGCGGCTGTCTCTATGGTTTTCCTTCAAAAGTCAGGGCAAATGGCACAAATGAAAACCTGATTTCTTTAAGAATCTTTCTTAAGGTATTCCTTCTGGTCGAAATGTTCTCAATGAAGTCCAGATCATACGACTGGAATTTATTTTCTGTATAGATCGAGACGCAGGCTCCGCCAGAGAATAAATAACGGGCGACCCCATATTAGTACAGGTCTCTCGAAGAGGGCCAGCGTGTATCCTTTGAGATAACTGCCGGTACGAAGGGCCCCCAGGCTTCCAACGTCTACAAAGCCTAAACAACCCAAAGGGGGCTGGGATTCCTGCCCCCCTTTCTCTTTTAAACCGATTTAAAATTCAACAGCAGCCCACTTTTTTCTTACTCGCTGATCAGGCTGGATATGAAGCAGCCGCCACCGCCGCCACCGCCGACAAAGCCGAAAACGCCACCGTCATCATCTGTTTCACCTGTTGCAATAAGCACCATCGGGGCACCTGGGTCTACTACCCTGCCGTTTTTTATCAGGTCGTGATCGCCCCTGCCTCCGTCCGTGAAATTCAGGGTGATCACATTGGCGTTGATCTGAGCGCCGGTGATACCATCATAGTCAAATTCATACCATGACGCTGCAACTGATGGCTGCGGGCCGTACTTCCAGTAGCTTTCCGGCGCTGCACCTGCAGGCAGGTAAAGTTTAACTGTCGCGCCGTCGCCGGCAAGGCCGCTGATTACAAAGGAAAAGAAGCCGTAAGGGTGATCAACGCTGGCCGGCGGCTTTACCGGAGAGGGATTATCCGTGGCAGTGACATCCTCCAGAATAAAGTCACTGGTGGTTGCAATGGTTACATAATGTAAATTATCGTAGGTGTGCAGGGAGGCCACGTTCTCCTGTTCCCAGTCGGCGATACCATCGCCATTGCCGTCATAGGTTCCATCGGAACCTGCTTCCCCCATTTCTTCACTATCCGGGACGCCGTCGCTGTCCGCGTCTGCATCAACAGGAGTGCCTGCCTCGAGGTCGGCAATATAGGTCTGATGTCCATCGGTTTCCACGACCAGCTTGGCGGCAATGCCTGTGTCCGCATAAGCCGCTTCATCCGGGCGGACACAGACCGCAGTGGTCTCCCCCGGGGCCAGCGTCATGCCAATTGCAAAGTCACTGTGACAGGTGAGGTCCAGCACCCAGTGCGACGGATCATCACTTACGATCCGGACATCGCGGATTTCCAGCGGACTTCCACCCAGGTTCGTCAGATAGAATGTGCGCCAGTCTTTGATGCTGGGATGTTCATAGAGAAGAGGCATCCAGTCAATCAGACCGAATCTCCATCTCAATGGGGATAAGCTGAGAAATCCCTCAGCAGGAAATACCTGTCTGGCATAAATAAGTTTGCCCGACCCATTTCCACAGATGGCATGCACAGTACCAGTATTGTCTATGGCCAAGGCGCAGTTGTTCATGTCGTTACCGATTACCTCGGTAGAATGTGTCCAAACATCATCTATCGGGTCTGCAAATACTGGTGTTAATGAAAATTCTTCGCGGTTGAGTACTACATACCTCGCCTGGTCATTATTTGAGAAAACCAGGTGCCTACGTAAATAATTATCAGTGTTCATAACCGTATCAATAACATTGGAATCACAAAATTCTGGAATGTAGGAAAACCCATCCTCTTCGGTCACTAAATTAGGAGGATCGAAATCTTTTTGTAAATCTACAGATGTTACATTAATGGCTTGATTCGGAAGCTTCCCGATTAACGAAAATGATTCGTACAAACCCAAATGACCTACCCAGTCGAGTCGTAGAGGAATGCCTCGATGAGTGGTAGTATAGCGTGTCCATTCAGGAAGCGTTGTCGGAATCAGTGGCGGGTAAAAGCTCGGGTAGGAGAAACTGGCGGTGCCGTCTTCGTCGGTAAAGGCTACCAGCGGCAGACCGCTGGAGTCAAATGCAAGCGCTGTGGCCTTGCCATAGTCGGAATCATCAGACCACCAGGGTTCACCGGTGGAATCTTCATGCAGATTATTCATCACTATCCATGGTTGGTCCGGGGCCGGCTTGACCGCAACGGCCAATGAATGCAACCCAAGCCAGTCATCATTATCATATACACGATAACTGATGGTCGGCATGTTATTCCAAAGGCTAATGGCACATTCTCCATCAGAACCATGGTATGGTGTCTCATTAGCATCAACCGCCTCCAGTTCCAGCGCGCCCGGTCCTGCGTACCAAAGATCATTGATAGGGTTGTTGGTGGGGTATTCTGGGAAGTTGGTAACCATACATGCGTGTACACCACCATTTACCTGAACAGCGATGGCACAATCCAGAAAACCGTTACCATCAGGCCGATCGTAGGAATCGATGATGGTCCACTTTCCATTTGAAACATCCCGCTTTTTGATATGCATTTGATCACCCTGGAAATAACAGACATACAGATTGCCATCACCATCAGCGCCTATATCCGCACCCCAACCGGCGCCGATATCCGTCAACGCCCAACTGGACAAGGCCGGCCGTTTGCCATCAAACACCGCAACAAAGGCATCACCGCCGTCATTGAATGTATTGTCATAAGACAGGTCCTCGGTGCCGTAGAGCGCTGTCGAATCGGTGTCCCCCACCACGTAGACCCGGCTGGTGGCTTCATTGAGCGCCATGGCGGTGCCGTAGTCCTCTAAGGCCCCGCCCAGGTATGAACCATATTCAAGGCTGTCCAGTTCAAGAGACAGGCCTAGAACAAACGCATCCTTAGAACCGGCAATAGCAGCCTGATCCGCATCCGCGGAGGTCGGGAAACCGGTTGAATCGGTTTCCCCTGTCACCCAGACCCGTTCACTGTCCGGATCCACCACAATGCCATAGCCCCGGTCATCGGATTCACCGCCCAGGTAGGTTGAGTTGACAATGCTGGCGTTGCGCAGGCGGACGACAAAGGCATCAAAATTGCCCCCCTGATACGTGGATTGATACCCGCCCTGGTCAGGATCGACCAGCTCAGGTGATGTGCATGAAGGGCATGGATAGGTGGAATTGGTTCTGCCTACCACATAGACGTCCACATCATAACTGTCGGCCAGGGGCATGATGCCCAGGGCACTGGCCATGTCCTGGCCTTCGCCGCCGATATAGGTGCCCGAATGCAGAAAACCCAGATTACCAAATAAGCGCACGTAAAATGCATCTGATTCCGCGCCATTTCGACTGTAAAACAAACCTGGAATGGTATTGGAACTGGTCCAGCCCACCAGCAGGACATCACCGGTGCCCGGATGAATCAGCATGGCCTGCCCGCGGGTATCTGTGGCCGGCTCATCCCAGCCGGTGCCTCCGAAATAGGAGGCCTGTCCAAGGGTTTGCAGATTTGGACTGAAATAGGCAACAAAGACGTCGGTACCGCCCTGGTTGGTTTCGAGGAAACCGTCGGTGGTGCCCGGAAAATCAGTCGAACTGGTGCGGCCGGCGATATAGACGGAACCATAGAGGTCATGATCGGCATAGCCATTGACTGCAATACTGATGCCGGTCTCTTCACCGGTACCCCCAAGGTAGGTGGCGGCCGGTGGTCCTGAGAGATCCTCATTGAGCCGTGCAACAAAGGCATCGCCATTGGTGCCGCCGGTATACTCGGATTGATAACCGGCCCCTGCACCGGGCAGGTCAGTCCCCCGGGTTTTTCCTGCCAGGTACACTGAGCCGTCAGGGTGCAGGGCGATCGCTGCTGCGCCAAACTCCCAGCCACTGGTGCCATAGTAGGTGGCTGCTTCGAGAGTGGTTAACCCTGCATCGAATTTTGCGACATAAACATCCTGATCATACTCAGTGTTGGTCTCCTGAACAACGCCGGCAGTGGTTGGTAAGTCGATCGAGGTAGTGTAACCGGTAATATATACGCTGCCGCTGGTCTGGTTGACTGCGATGCCATAACCTGAATCATGACTGGTGCCGCCAAAGAAGCTGGACCGAATCAGCGGGTCAATGACAAGCGGATGCTCATGATTATAGTTGCCCACGTTAAAACCATACATCTTACCGTTGAGTTGATAGCTGACTTTCACAGGAATGAGTTGTCCGTCTATTTCCTGGTACGCGACAGGTGGGCTGTATTCCAGATCACCTGCTGAGCTGTGCAGTTTCAGGCTGCCATCGCTTCCGATACTTAACCTGTCAACCCCTTCGACCTTGAGCCTGATCTGTTTGGGGTCAGCCCCGGGCCTGACGACGAAAATCTTTTCGGCATGCTGTATGAGGCTGCGCAGCTGATAGTCAACTCCCGGATAGACATCTTTGATACCGACCTTCTGCCAGCTGGGCAGGTTTTCCCGCCATGTCTTCGGGTCGCCACCTTTATAGTGGCTGATTCGGGTCTTGCCCGCTGCCAGACCAACAGGACAGGTATTCTTGGCATCGACAAACTGTTCGTGAATGGCCAGGACAGACTTGGAATCTGGCATGGGTAACAATAATATTTGAACCCCTGATCGTGTCAGCAGTAATGTACCGGATTGAGTCGAGGTATAATACAAAATATGATTGTCAATTTGCCCCTGATTTTCAATGAAGGGTATCTGGATTGAACTTATTCGGGCATTATCTTTCGATATGCCTGAAAAAGCTGACGAAGGCCCGAGTAACATCACCATAGTCCCAAGCATTAACAGAAACGGCAATTTTTTCATGGCGTGTTTCTCCTAACTTGAGCGATTATTGAATAAAAAAAGTCCCCAATCTTTATAAAATACACATCTCATCTTCATCAAAATAAGAGCCGCCAACAAAAAATCAATTTGCCATGTATTTTTATCTGGTATAGAGGGATTACCTTAACTTATTAACTTGATGAATTGATTGGGGAGAAAGAGAACATCGTATCTTTCTTTCAAGTCTTTGTTGCCCTTCAGAAATTTATCACCACATATTTTTTATTTCCGTGTTTATCACTGTTGAGGATGTAGACTTATTCTTTTTCAGAGAGTCATTTTACGTTGAGCTGAAATAAATCTTTCACGGATCATCTCAAACTCTGCTTCTTTATTCTTTTAGCTAACAGAGTGTCTTTACAAAATTTAGCGTATTACACCGAAGACATCGACGGTGAATTCAGGTGTCAGTGAGCTGTCTGTCTTTATAAAGATTTTGTCTATGTACCAGCCCTTGTCTTTTTTTGTATTATATACGGCAAGCTCATACTGAATGCCCCTGTCCAGTGTAATCTCTCTCAGGTCAAAACGGATGTTGTCCCCCTTGCCTGTCCGGACTTCTGTTATGTGAAAGGGATTTTCCTTTGACGGGGTGAGTGTAATGGATTGTTTCAGTTCCTCAGATGCATTGCCTGTCAGGCGGATGGAGGTCGAAGAGATATCCTGCCTGGGCTTGACTTCCCCGCTTATTCTCAGCCTGATCTCGGGATTGTGCGGATCATTTGTGAGGACAGAGGCTGCCTTGCGCATTTGTTTGCCCGCATATCCTTTTGTGTTCAGATCGATAACGATTACATCCTCGCCGCCGGGAGGAATCTGTTCCGGGAACGAAACAGCCGTGCACCCTCAATCTGTTTTCACTTCAAGTATAGTAAGCGTTTCTGTGCCTGTGTTTCTGACAGCAAAGGTATGCTCTGCGTGCGCCCCTTCATGAACCGGTAGAAATTCGGCTGTTGTCTCAGGGAAATACGCTTCCGGCGCGCCCGGCGTATCTGCTGCGAATGCCTGCGGCTGCAGCGCAAGGAATAAAAAGAGCATGCCGATCGTGATATATGTAGATCTCATAGATTAAAAAACCCTCCTCGCATCCGGCTTTGATCCGGATATTGCCGTGCCGGATCAGTTCCTGCCGTAGATCCGCTGCCTTTCATACCGGAAAAAACCGTCACTTTCTTCGAGCTCGATGGTCTTCGCTTCATGCTTGAAATATTTTTCCCGGAGGATGCGCAGCTGTTCATCGAGCTCGGCCCCGGTAAATTCATTGGCGATGAGTTCTCTCTCCTGCATATAGTTCAGGCCGTTTTCCCACCTTCTGTTGCGATAGTCGTCCATTGTCTCGAGTTCTGAGATCTGGTCGGATGTAAAGCCCATACCTTTTCGAATTCTGGCTATTTCCTGCTTGCGCTGTTCAGGGTCAAGCTTGGAGAGTTCCTCCTGAACGGAATCGATGCCGAAGAAGACCTTGGAGAGCATATCGGTGCTTTCCAGGATATATGCCTCGGGCGAGCCTTCATATGCCTGAGAGACCGTACTTTTGAATATGGCCAGTTTTTCATCGATCGTCGTATCATTCGAACCATCGAGCATGCGCAGGGTGTCCTTCATCTCCTGCTTCCGCTTTTCATAGGCCAGCACTTCCTCCGACCATATGATATCCGCGTCATCCCCGAACAGGACTCTCCTTTTTTCCCAGAGCATGCCCTGTCTTTCCAGATCGTTCAGCCCGGAGATGGTGCTTTCGTTTTCATCAAGCCATTTATTGTACTGCTCCATCTTTTGAAGAGTCTGCATGATCTCGTCCGCCAGACCTGGAAATGCCTTTTCCAGGATAGCATAAAACCTGCTTTCCCCGTCTTTCGGATAAAGCCCCGATATGAAGTTTTTGATCCGAAGCAGCAGCGCCTGTGTGCTCTTTTCCGAGATGGTTTTTCCGTAATATTGCTGCAGTTCAGCCACAAGCCTGTCTTCGAGCGACATCTTCTCCTTTTTGCCATCGGTTTTTAATGGATATTTCCCGGTAAGATCCTTTGTGCTGTAAACGGAAATGGAATCTGTCAATTCTTGTTCCTGCCCAAAATCCTCTGATCGGTCGATAATGAAAAAATATGTTAGCAACAGTGCGGACAATATAAGAATGCCTGCGATAAGTGCTTGTGGTTTTTTAACCTTTCCAGCAAATGGTGCTTTCACTTATTTCCTCCATTAAGATTTCATTGCCAAAAAAATACGATTCTGCAGGCAAGCCGTCATTGTACAAAATGCTGCCGCAGAGTTTTTAAATTATTATGTTGAATTTATGGAAAACGCAAGGTGCATGGGTCTGCTGAACAGCACCCGTGCACCCTGCATTGTATTATCCCGTTGCAGATTCTACGCTGATAAAGGTAATGGCCCTGCTCTCTACTGGAGAAGAGGCGCCAGAACCGGCCACATCAGATTTGCCAGCTTCAGCGAGCCCGAGGTTGCCGGGTGGATGCCGTCCGATATTATGTCGCTGTCTTTGATTGTCGAGCGCGGATCAATGAAAGTGCAGTCCACTGCGGAATTCTGGCATGCCTGTGCGAGTCTCATGTCCCCGTAGTCAATGGCCTCTTCAAGGTCGTCGAGCAGGAAGAGAGCATTTTTCGTATAGTAGTATCCCTGGTAAATGACGTGGTCGACACCATCTGCATACATGTCATTGAGCAGGTTTACCGCATCGACATAGAGGTCGTCGATGAAGCTCTTGCAGCTGCTTGAGAGCCTGCCCCATTCATACCACTGGGTTTTGCAGTCATAAGGGTCAAAGGCCATGGCAGGCAGCAGGATATCGTTGCCTCCTGCGTCCATGAAGATGATGTCGATATTCGGGTTGTCGCCCCTTGCCGTGTTATACTGGCTGTATACCGAAGGTGCCAGAATACCGCCGGTCAGCTCTGCGCCGGAAACCGAATAGCGCCGGAAGGTCTCTCCTGCATAGTCATGCAGGAAACCCTGGATTTCTCCGGACAGGGCGAATATGGAATCGCCGAGATTAACCACCTGGTTGTTGTCGGCATTCCTTATCCAGGGAACACTGGCAACAAACCCGCATCCGATCATGGTTAGGATAAAGACCGACACCACAAAGATCCGTACAATGGTTCCTGACTTACTGAAATGATGTTTCATTACTCCCTCCCCGCTTCAATTTTTGTTGTAAAGCACATGAATCAAAACAATTTTCTGCAAATAGATGTCGATGTTTTCTTTCCTCGGTTTTCAAGGTGAGACCATAACAATAAGAGAATCTATTGTATTATCATAATATATAGTATTGACTATAATCAATAGAAAGGTTTTGTCAAGAAGACCTTTGTCATAGTTTTCCAGCCCGTTTACCTCAAAAGGCAATGTCCTGAGATTACATCAGTTATTTATAATGCCTGTTGAAATCATCCCTGAAATGCAGTCATTTCAGCAAGCCTGTTCTTCAGGCTTTCAGGGATCGGATTTCCGGCATCCTTGATGATGACATCGGGCACACCGCCGAAGATATGATAGGCATGGTTGAGAATCCGGTCGTCGAATATGCTTTTGACATCGTTTTTTATCAGCGGTTCGGAAAACATTGCCTTGCCGAATCCGCCCAGCATGCTGACCACATAGCGGTTAGCGTATCCGGCCACCATGGTGCTGGTATCCAGAAAACCGTTTTGTTCGGATTCAGGGATTACGCGCCTGTTTTCAAGGAGCCAGGCCAATGAGACCATGTCGTGAGCAACAATCGATGTCGATGCTATGACAAGGCCTGTCTCGGGCTGGAGAACATAACCCTTGTCCGGACCGAATGTGGTAAGTATCCTGTCTGCAGCTGTCAGAACAAGGCGCTGCTTCTTCAGCAGGGTTTCAACTGTATTTGCCTCTGCTGTCTTTTCATGGAAGGTGGATGCATTGTGATGATATTCAAGGCGGGTATCGGCGCGCCAGTAGCCGACTGCAGCCTTCAGGCCCAGAGTGCTTCCCGCAAGTACGTGCCTTCCGCACCGGGGCATGAGGACAATGTGATCCGCCTCCTTGAGGATCTTCGGCATCATCAATCCGCCATTCCAGCAGTCCCCGGCCGTGGGGGTTTCTTCATAGAAGGCATCCCACCCGGCTTCTTCGAAAAAATGAAGCTCGGCACCGGATGCCTGCACGGCCTCTGCCATGCCTGATTTCTCCATCAAACTGCGGGAACTCCCCTTGAGCCCATCTGGAGAGAGCTTGACATGTTCAACGCCCGACATATCACCCACGATCACCCTTGCCGCTCCTTTTTCCCTGAGGAGTTCGACCATGGCTGCAATGGCCACGGGGCTGGTTGTTGAAGGATAGGGATAGCCCGAGTTGAGGACAGGTTTTATAAATACGACATCGCCGGGATACAGCCATGAGAAATCGGTTGCAGCCTCTGCTGTGTCGCGGACTGCATGTTTAATCAGCTGCTCAGGGGAATCTTTCTCCACCCCTGCCGCAAAGACTTCTGCAGGGCCCCCTGCTGCAGGCTTTTCAGCAATACGGGGTGTTCTGGATGATGCAGCATTGCCTGCACACGAGGAAACGGCGAGAGCCGATGCCCCTGCCAGCAGTTTCAGAAAATATCTTCGATCCATAAAGAGCCCCCTTCATTGTTATGGCTTTAGTTAGTATAACAGATTTTCCATGTCAGCAGACCAGGTATTATTTCAGAAGCCCCTTTTTGATCTTCTTTTTAACGGTTTGCCCCTATTCCCCGTAAAAAGAGCGATATGCGTGTAAGGGACGAGGCATGATTATTAGTTGACATATAAACTATAGA
>JAFGTK010000253.1 GCA_016934135.1 Deltaproteobacteria bacterium
CACAGATGGCATCACTCGGTCTGGGAAATGGATCAGAAAGAATAACACAGGAGATTCTGGGTGTTTAAGGGAATTCAGCGAATTCATTTTGTGGGAATCGGCGGCATAGGCATGAGCGGGATTGCAGAGCTGCTTCTCAACCTGAAGTTCGAGGTCAGCGGTTCAGATATCGCTGAGTCGGATATCATCTCCCGGCTTCGCTCATTCGGGGCCCGGATAGAAATCGGACACCGCAGGGAAAACCTCGGCAATGCACAGGTCGTGGTCTATTCCTCGGCTGTGGGGCTCGACAACCCTGAATGCGTTGCAGCAAAGGATAAAAGACTGCCGGTTATCCCTAGGGCCGAAATGCTTGCAGAACTCATGAGAATGAAGCATTCCATTGCCATTGCAGGCACTCACGGAAAGACCACTACAACATCAATGCTTGCGACTGTCCTGGATGTGGCAGATCTCGATCCCACAGCCATAATAGGCGGCAAACTCGACATATTCGGATCCAATGCAAAACTGGGTGAAGGAGAACTGCTCGTTGCAGAGGCGGATGAAAGCGACCGGTCATTCCTTAAACTTGCCCCCATCATTGCCCTTGTTACCAATATCGAACGCGAGCACATGGACTGCTACCGGGATTTAGAAGATATCCTGGACACATATGTACAGTTTCTGAACAAGGTACCGTTCTTCGGATTCAATATGGTATGCCTGGACAATGAAAATGTTCAGCAGATCCTGCCCAGACTTGAAAGAAAGGTGATCACCTACGGATCGCATACCCAGGCATTATACCGGTTCACTGATCCTGAGTTTGAGGGGATGACTACACGCTTTGTAGCGCACAGGGGATCGCAGACCTTAGGCCAGATATCGCTCAATGTACCGGGTATCCACAACTGTCTAAATGCCCTGGCAGCCATTGGCACGGCCATAGAACTCGGCATTGATTTCGCAACCGTCAAAAAGGGGATCGAAACCTACAAGGGTGTACAGAGAAGGACACACCTGCGGGGTGAAAAAAGAGGCATCATGATCATGGACGATTACGGACATCATCCCACGGAGATCAGGATGACCCTGCAGGCAATAAAGAACAGCTTCCCCGGGAGACGCCTGATCGCCGTGTTTCAGCCTCACCGCTTTTCCAGAACCAGGGATCTGTTTGATGATTTTGTGACCTCATTCTACGATGCATCCCGCGTGTACATCACTGAAATATATGCTGCCTCCGAAAAACCGATCGAGGGCGTAACAGGGCGCGCCCTGTTTGAAAGCATGAAGGAACACGGCCATTCGGATGTATGCTATGTGGAGCTGAAAGAATCTCTTCCCGATACTGTTTACCCCGAACTGAAGAAGGGAGACATAGTGCTTTTCCTCGGTGCAGGGGATGCATGGCGCCAGGGTCTGAAGATATTGGAGATGATCGAATGAGGCGGTTTTCACAAGTCAGCGCTTCCACGCTCACAACCATGCATTGCGGCGGCAGGATCGCCAGCATGTTTGAGCCTGAAACAAAGGAACAGCTGCGCGAACTTATAACCGAGTTCGATAATTTCATCATGCTCGGTGGCGGCTCCAATGTTATCTTTGAAGATGCCCTGATAAGCAAACCTGTCATACGCCTCGGCAAGGCATTCGAGTTTGTCACCCGCAACAGGGATGAGGTCCTTTGCGGAGCGGCACTGCCTACATCAAAACTCTTGCACTATTGTGAAGAGCACGGCCTTTCCGGACTGGAATTCCTTGCATGGATACCCGGAACCGTCGGAGGGGCCCTGTTCATGAATGCAGGCACTGCAGAGCGCGGCATCATGGATGCCGTGATCGACATAGAGGTCATGGATAAGGGCGGAACAAGGTGCATTCCAAAATCTGACCTGCCTTATGGATATCGCACAGGAGGTTTCAGACCGGACACAGTGATCATCGCTGCGCGGTTCGCCCTGAAAAGTGTACCCAAAGATCAGGTATCAGCTGACATAGAAGCTTTTAAAGAGAAGAAACGGAATCAGCCCGGGGGATACAACTGTGGATCGGTATTCAAGAACCCTCCGCTCTCAAGTGCAGGTCTCCTGATCGAACAGGCGGGACTGAAGGGTTACACCATCGGGGGGGCAAGTGTTTCACAGGCTCATGCAAACTTCATTATTAATGACGGAACAGCATCTACCTCTGACATCTTGGATCTTATAAGGACGATCAAACACGAAGTGAGGAAGAAATTCGGTATAGAACTTATTGAGGAGGTACGGATAATTGGATAAAGATTATAAACGTACGATAAAAACTGCCTCAAAGAAGAAAACCATCTCGAAGATCAACCTTGCCATTCGTGTATCAATCTGGCTGAGTCTGGGGATCTCATGCACTCTCATGCTTTTCTGCGGGGCAGCATACATCTCTAACTCAAAGGTATTCCAGGTCAAGTCCATTGAGATCAAAGGCAATGGTCATATCGAGGAAAACGAGGTCCTGACACTGCTCGACATCGAAGAAGGGATAAATATCCTCGGATGGGATATGGATGCAGCCCGGAAGAGACTGCTGAAACACCCCTGGGTGAAGGATATCAGCATCTCACGAAGCTTTGTTCCGGCAGCGGTCAATGTACGCATAGATGAGCATAAACCGACAGCAACGCTGGTCCTCAAGGACAGGCCATACCTGATTTCGGAAGAAGGGCACGTATTTGCCTCTGCTCCGCAGGACAATTACGGACTACTGATACAGGCCTGCGATTATGAACCGCTGGGTACCGGAGAGGATCTTAACGATATCCTGAAAGATGCGATCAATGCAGTCACTGTTGTCGAGGCTAAGGGCTTGAAGGTAAAGGATCTCATTATTGAATCCGGAGGGATGATGAATATACGGCTGGACAGGGGCATTACACTGGTGATCCTAGGCGAGATGACATCGGACAAGGTGGATATGGCGCTGAAGACCCTGAAGGAGATCAAACCCGAGTGCGGCACAATAATGGACCTGACTTGTGAAGACAAAATTGTACTGAGGAATCGAGGGTATCATGGCAGCTAGAGACAGAATTATCGTTGGTCTTGATATCGGGACAACCAAGATCTGTTGCATCATCACGGAGCTGAAGGAAAATGGCGACCTGGAGGTGATCGGGTTCGGGATCTCCGAGTCCAAAGGGCTCAGGCGCGGTCTTGTCGTGAATATGGAACAGACGGTTGAGGCAATAGGGTGCTGTGTAGAAGATGCCGAACGCATGGCGGGTATCCGCGTGGATGATGTGTTCACCGGGATTGCAGGAGGCCACATACAGGGCATCAGCACCTCCGGAGTCATAGCGGTAAAAGGCGACGAGGTATCGGAATCGGACAAGAAACGGGTTGTGGATCAGGCAAAGGACTTTGCCAAGCCTGTAGGTGTTGAGATTATCCATGTTCTCCCCCAGGAGTTCTGCGTTGACGATATCTGCGGCATAGTGAACCCGGTTGGCATGGCAGGTTCGAAGCTTGAGGCACGGGTGCATATCGTGACCGGTTCGATCTCGGCAGTGAGCAATATTACCAAGTGTGCACAGAAAGCCGGTCTCGGACTTCAGGATATCGTTCTTCAGCAGATCGCGTCTGCGGCATCCATCCTTACCCCGGACGAGCGTCAGCTCGGTGTGATCCTCATGGACATCGGGGGGGGAACAACGGACATAGCAGTGTTCAACGAGGGTTCTATCCGGCATACTGCGGTTCTTGCCCTGGGAGGCGACTATGTCACCAATGATATAGCAGTAGGCCTGAGAACACCTATTGCAGAGGCTGAACGTCTCAAGATCAAGTATGGTCATGCAATCGCCTCGCGTGTTTCATCCGATGAGCAGATAGAGGTCCCATCTATCGGTGGCGATACAGTCAATACAGTCCCCAGAAGGATACTTTCGGAGATTATCGAATCCAGGGTCGAGGAACTCTTCAAACTCGCATATAACGAGATCCGAAACACCAACCTTGGCGAAACAATGTCTGCAGGTCTGGTGCTTACCGGCGGTGCAAGCTCCCTGGAAGGAGTAGCCGATCTTGCTGAAGGGATCATGCACATGCCGGTAAGGGTGGGATATCCCAGAGGGGTCAAGGGACTGGTGGAACTGGTAAACAGCCCGGCCTATGCAACGGCTGTAGGGTTATGCATCTATGAAGCTGGAAGGCCTACATACAGCTTCAAGCCCAAGAAGGGCTCTTCCATGGTGGAAAGGGTTTTGGACAGAATGATCCGTTGGTTCAAAGAGGTCTTTTAAGCGATAAGGAGGCAAAGATGTTTGAGTTGGAAAAGGCGGAAAATATAGGGGCAAAGATAAAGGTGATCGGTGTTGGAGGATGCGGCTGCAATGCCGTGAACAACATGATCAGCGCAAACATCAAAGGGGTGGATTTCCTCTCGTGCAACACGGATATCCAGACATTGAAGTCCTCTTTGACCTCCCAGCGGGTGCAGATCGGCACAAAACTCACCCGTGGACTCGGCGCAGGAGGAAATCCCGAAGTGGGCAAAAATGCGGCGCAGGAAAGCGAACAGGAGATCCGAAACGCACTCGAAGGTGCTGACATGGTATTCATCACCTCGGGGATGGGCGGAGGAACCGGTACCGGCGCTTCACCTGTTGTCGCGAGCATTGCCCGGGAGATGGGGGCACTTACCGTAGGTGTTGTAACCAAGCCGTTCCCCTTTGAGGGAAAACGGAAGATGGTCCAGGCCGAATCCGGCGAAAAGGATCTGGCACAGCATGTTGATGCGCTGATCGTTATACCGAATAACCGGCTTCTCTCCATGGCCGGGAAGAACATACCCATGCTCCAGGCATTCAAGATGGCCGATGATATCCTCATCAATGCGGTCAAGGGCATCTCCGATCTGATCAATAATACCGGCCTGGTCAATGTGGATTTCAATGATGTAAAGGCTGTGATGATCGAAAAGGGAAAGGCCCTGATGGGTATCGGCTCCGGATCCGGGGAAAACAGGGCTACCGAGGCGGCACAGGCTGCTATTTCCTCTCCGTTGCTTGAGGATATGGATATCCACGGTGCAAAGGGCCTTCTGATCAATATCACTTCCGGTGCGGACATTACCATGGACGAAATCCATGAGGCCTCTACCCTGATACAGTCTGCTGCACACGAAGACGCAAACATCATCTGGGGTGTCGTGATTGACGAGAACATGTGTGAGGAGATCGCCATTACCGTTGTTGCAACAGGGTTCTCAAGCAAACCCATAGTCCTGTCCAGCTCATCTACGGTCGAAGAGCTTTCACCTTCAAAGGATATACATAATGCAACGGTCATCGACTATAATCGGCCCGCGTTTATGAGAAAAAAGGAGCAAAAGGTTGACAAAGAGGTCATAAAACTGGGAATGGTGGTCGATGAAAGCATACTTGACGATGAGTCATACAATGTACCGACGTTCCTTCGCAAAAAGGCCGACTAGGAGAGAGAGTGAGACCCACGCGGGTTGAGATAGACCTCTGCGCAATCAAGGAGAATATAAAGGCCATACGTGCCGCAACGCGCACAAAGGTTATGATGGCCATCAAGGCTGATGCCTACGGTCATGGTGCACAGGTTGTGGGAAGGTTTGTACAGGACCATAACCTGGTGGACATGCTCGGTGTCAGCAGCATAGAAGAAGGAATACACCTTCGCGATGCAGGGGTATCACTTCCGATACTCATATTCGGCCTCATCAGCAACACAAAAGAAGATGCCGATGCCGTGTTTTCTTATCGTCTCATACCTACCCTGGTGGATGAAACAGGCATTGATGAGCTCATTAAGAGCGCTTCCAGATGGAACCGTCCTGCGGAGGTTCATATAAAGACCGATACAGGCATGGGAAGACTGGGCCATGTACCGGAGAGAACGATCATGGCGGCAGTGACCCTTTCAGGAATAAAGGAGCTTGTCATCAAGGGAATCTACACCCACTTTCCTGTTTCCGACACCATGGACAACGCCTTTACAGACAACCAGATTCAACAATTTATCGCTTTTCATAACAGATTACTTGCAATGGGAATCTTCTCAGGGATTACCCATTGTGCCAATTCCGGGGCTGTACTGAATTATCCCGAATCCTACCTCGATATGGTACGGCCCGGGTTGTTGTGTTACGGGCTCTATCCTTCCGATCTGATAAAGAATGCAATCCCGGTAAGGCCTGCCATGAGCCTCAAGACCGCCGTTGTATTCGTCAAGAAGATAAAGAAAGGATCAGCCCTGTCCTACGGACTCACTTATCAGTTGAAAAAAGACAGCAATATAGCAACCATACCCATAGGTTATGCAGACGGATATCCCAGAATCCTC
This sequence comes from Deltaproteobacteria bacterium, assembly GCA_016934135.1. Taxonomy (GTDB): domain Bacteria; phylum Desulfobacterota; class Desulfomonilia; order UBA1062; family UBA1062; genus DSAD01. The sequence continues at coordinate 6,330 of JAFGTK010000253.1, forward strand.
TCTAACAGTGCACATGTGCTTATTCGAGGTAAAACTTATCCTGTTGTGGGGAGAATCTGCATGGACCAGAGCCTTATTGATCTAGGGGAAGACCTTTATCCTGTGGGTGAAGAGGTTCTCATCTTCGGCAAAGAAATAATAACAGCTCAGAGCGTGGCTTCCTGGGGCAATACCATTCCATATGAGATAACCTGCAATATGAGCCGCAGGGTCCGGCGTACCTACTCTGAAAACAGTCAGGGGTTTTAGATACCCCATCAGGATATAATCCTTCTGCAAGTCTCTCTTGCAATGACTCTCTGAGATCGCCCGGTTTGAAAAAATGATTCACGAAAAACATGCCAGGAGAAGTGGCCTCGCAAAATCGGACAGGGTTATAAGTGGAAGTCTTGCTCAAAACAGGCCGATGTAATACGGTCGAAGAAAGGAGCG
>JAFGTK010000031.1 GCA_016934135.1 Deltaproteobacteria bacterium
GATGCGACATATTGACCAAAATTGGCTTTGGATCGCAGGATAGGTTTCATATCCGATCGTCGTAACCATCTGCAGTGGATCCAGAACCATTGCTGCGGGCATTTCCTGATGGCCGATTCCAGCCAGGTCTGCATGGCACGGCTGAGTGAAACAATGGACTGAGATTTCCAGCAGTCGGATGTCTTTTCGATATCCCGGCAGTCATTGCCGTACTGCCTCGAATCTATCGGTTTTTCGAAGGTGAATGTGTAGGTATGTCCATTTCTCACTGCCGATACCGGCAGGATCAGGGCGTCCCCTTTCATGGCGATCAGCGCAGGTGCCGGATTTGTCGGTGCAGGCATGCCGAAGAAGTCGCAGAATATCTTATGGTGCTCATTTCCTCGCTGGTCGATAATTATGCCGATGGTCCGCCCCTGTTTCAGCTCGTCAGTGAGCATGGAAACCATGCCGCCTCTGGGAGGCAGCAGGGTTATGCCGCACCGTGACCTAAGATCCTCGATAACGGCCTGAATTCCTGGTATTTTCATGATATCACCCATGATGCAGAATTCAATGCCGAGGATTCTGGGGATGTACCCGAGGATTTCCCAGTTCATGTGGCCAGTGATCATCATGACCCCTCTTGGAGATGCCATGGCAGCTTCAACATGTTCTCTTCCCTCTATCCTGACTCGAGCCTTGAGTTCGGTGTCGCTCATATATGAATACTTTATCGCATCTACCAGGATATCTCCCTGACTCATAAAGACCTTGAGGCTTAAGATCATGGTCTTCTCCAGTCCGAGGGCCTGCGACAGCTGGATATTCGCGATCTTTCTGTGCAGAGAGTCTGCGGTCCATGCAAGAATGCACACAGATCTGGCCAGGGCTATTGCAAGGGGATAGGGCGTGAACCGTATGAACAGAATAAATCCTATCAGTGCACGGTAGAGTATCTCATGACCTAGTCCTTTAAGCATCTTCATTCGTTGATATCCTCCAGTATGCATCGTGCCGCTTCAATGAGAACTTTGCTGTGGACTCAAATCCGTCATGCCCTTACATGTCAGTTGCTGCTATCCTTTATCGAGGTAGTGCTCTGCCTGTATGCGTACACTATCTGTAAAATCACCGCCTGACTTGATAATACGTTTCATGTCCGATCTTCTCAGCCACCTGCTGTGCAGCCAGAAATACTGCTGAGGGCACCTCTTTACATATGTGCTTATCCACGACTGCATATCCTGGCTTAAGGTTTTGATTGCCCTTGATTTCCAGCAATCATCGAGGGTTTCCACCTGTTTAAAATCATCGCCGAATTCTCTTGAGTCGATGGTCTTTTCAAACCGGAATATATAGGTGTCGCCCTCTTTTACGGCAGATACCGGCTGAATCAGGGCATCGCCCCTGAGCGCCATCAGGGCAGGGGCAGGGCTTGTCGGTGCAGGCATGCCGAATACGTTGCAGAAGACCCTGTTTTCACGCTTGCCCCGCTGATCGATGACAATGCCGATTACCCGGCCGTTTTTCAGTTCATCAGTGATCAGGGACAACATACCTCCTTTAGGAGGGAGCAGGGTGAAACCGCAACGGGAACGCATGTCTTCGACAATGGACTGAATCTTCGGATTTTTGATTATGTCGCCCATAATGCTGAATGTAAATCCGAGGACCCTCGGGATATGGCCAAGGATCTCCCAGTTCATATGGCCGGTGATCATCATGACCCCTCTGTCTGATGCAACAGCAGACTCGATATGCTCTCTGCCCTCTATCAGGATCTTTTTCTTGAGTTCAGCCTCATTAATGAAGGCAAACCTGACCGTATCGATAAAGATATCTCCCTGATGCATGAACACCTTCAGGGTCATCATCCTTGGATTGACTCCCTGAAGGGAATGATTGATCTGCATCTGTGAAATCCTGCGGTGCAGGGGAAGGGATATCCATGCAAGGATTCCGAAGAATCTTCCAATTGCAATGGCAAGCCTGTAGGGCAGTGCACGCATGAGAAAGATCAGTGAGTATATAAATATATAGAGTATCTCTCCGGAAAGTTTTGTCAGCAGATTCATGAATTAATGTCCTCCAGTATCCATTGTACGGCTTCGACAAGATCATTCGCTGTAAAGTCGGGCTTCTGGCCTGTATCGCCATTGTGCAGGTGCGTAAGGAGTATGCCTTTTCCTCCCACCCTGTGTATGGTTTCCACATCTATGGGCTTGTCGCCTATCATATAGCATGAATTCAGGTCCAGGCAAAATTCTTTGGCAGCCTGATAGAGAAGGCCGGGTTCGGGTTTTCTGCAGGGGCATGTTTTGCGATATTCAGCGACAGACCCTTCGGGATGATGAGGGCAGTAGTATACGGCGTCGATCATTGCTCCCATAGAGGCGAGTCTGCTCATCAGTTCCAGATGGATCTCATGAAGTGTTTCCTCATCGAGCAACCCGCGGGCGATTCCGGACTGATTGGTGATTATGATTACTGGGATCCCTTTTTGGTTCAAGGTGTGTATGGCCTCACATGTTCCGGGCAGGATCTCTATATCATCCGGGTTGTCCAGGTAGATCCTGTCCCTGATTATGGTATCATCCCTGTCGAGGAATACGCCTGTTTTCCGCAATGGCCTCAATCTCCCTGATAATGGTATCTATTTGAGGTACCTGCATGGCTACCTGTAATGCAAGCCATCGTCTGTCAAGTAAATCTGCATCCAGTTTAACCATATCCTTTTGAGTGGTTATGATCAGGTCTTTCTTTGATGCCATCTCTTTGATATTCTCGATATCCCTGTCTGTATAGTGGTGATGATCCCTGAAAGCAAGTTTTTCCACACCGGCACCAAGCTGTTCAAGGGCGGAGAAGAATGGCTCAGGTTTAGCTATGCCGCAGACAGCAAGGACCTTCTTGTCTTTCAGGACCTCGAGGTCATAGTGGTTGCCCCAGGCATCAGTCAGGCCTGTGGGTACGAGTTGTGCTTGCAGTCCTTGGGGCTGCGGGGCCATTTTTGTATATACAATGAAATCCGCCCTTTTCAGTGACGATACAGGTTCCCTAAGGCTTCCCAGGGGAAGCGGGGCATCTTCGAATACATTTCCTGCAATCAGAACGATATCCATGTCCCGGTATATCCTCCGGTGTTGAAATCCGTCATCCATGACAACTATCTGCACCCCGAGCTCTTTATGCGCGAACCGTGCTCCTGTAACCCTGTCCGGCGATTTCACTACAGGCACTCCGGATGTTCGTGCCATGAGAAGGGTCTCATCCCCGACATCCAGTACCTTGTGGTCGGGACGGACCAGGTGTGTTCCTCTAAGCCTGCCCTTGTAGCCGCGTGTAAGGATGGCGACAGTGTATCCCCGCTCTTTCAGTTTCTCTGCAAGGGTCATGGTAAAAGGGGTTTTCCCGGTACCTCCTGCCTCGATGTTTCCTACGCTGATTACAAGAGGTTCTGTATGATAAATCCTGAACAGCCCCAGGTCATACAAGAGATTTCGGATCTTAATGATCGAGCAGTAGAGTGCGGATAAGAACCTAAGCATCTGAGAATTGGAGGGTGTAAAGCCGGGTGTAATACCCGTTCTTTTTCAGGAGATCCTCATGGGTACCCTGTTCCACGATCTCGCCCTTGTTCAGTACCATGATCCAGTCCGCGCCGATGATGGTGGAGAGCCTGTGTGCTATGATCAGTGTGGTCCTTCCCTTCATGAGCTTGTCCATTGCCGACTGTACCTCGCGTTCAGATTCCGTATCCAGTGATGAGGTCGCCTCGTCAAGGATAAGGATGGGGGCATCCTTGATGATTGCACGTGCGATACAGATCCGCTGCCGCTGACCGCCGGAAAGCCTCACCCCGGCTTCTCCTATCCTTGTATCGTAACCGTCGGGCATATCCATTATGAACTCGTGTGCATTCGCGGATTTAGCGGCTTCAATGATCATCTCCATTGTTGCCCCGGAGGTCCCGTATGATATGTTAGCCCTGATACTGTCATTGAAGAGCACCATCTCCTGGGTGACCATGGCGATATTGGCCCTCAGGGAATGAACCGTGAAATCCCGGATATCATGGCCGTTTACCAGGACCTGGCCCGAAGTAACGTCAAAGAGTCTGGGCAGGAGATTTGTTACTGAGGTCTTGCCTGAACCTGATTCTCCTACCAGAGCTATCTTCTGGCCCGGTTCTATATTGAAAGAGATATGTTTCAGGGCATACTCCTGCTTGGAGGTATCATAGGAGAACGATACATTGTTGTATGCTATATCTCCCCTGGCATGCTCAAGTTCAATAGCGTCATCCTTATCGACAATCTCTGGTTTCGTGTCGAGAAGATCGAAAACCCTTCGAGCAGCTGCTATACCCTCCTGTATGATGATATTGATATTGTTCAGCCTTCGGATAGGGGCATAGAGCATGGCCAGGGCAGCGATAAAAGCAGAGAATTCACCCGGTGTCATGACCCCTGTCATGACACGCTTGCCGCCGTACCAGAGTAGGAATGCAATGGAAAAGCCCGCAATAATCTCCATAAGTGGGGTTGAGACGGCACGGATGGCCATTCTCCGCATCCAGTTGCGGTAATACCTGCGGTTTTCTATGTTGAAGCGTTTCTTTTCATACTCTTCCATGTTGTAGGTCTTTACGATGCGGATGCCGCTGATTGCCTCATCCAGGATGCTCATGAC
>JAFGTK010000254.1 GCA_016934135.1 Deltaproteobacteria bacterium
ATAGTTATAGACCTCACCGTTGTAGGCGATGGTAAACCTTCCGCCATATGTGCTCATGGGCTGATGCCCGGTTTCGGTGAGATCGATGATAGTGAGTCGTCTGTGGCCCAGTGCAATATTTTCTTTATTATCCACATATACACCGGCATCGTCGGGGCCACCCTTTGTAAGCGTATCGCGCATGCGGATACTCAGTGTTTCAAGATCGGGTAATGCGTCCTGGCTCCATATGCCGGTTATTCTACACATGTGTCTGCTTTCATCGTTCTTAATTGGTTTTATTCAAGCTAAGTTGGCTTGTGTGTGCAGGTAAGAAAGATCGGATGAGCATTCCATTTGTCCTGCCAAAGGGACACGAGAAGATAGCCATGCATTCATACAAGTTCACGAAAGGCTGATATACGGTGATAATAGGTGTGCTGATCCATGATGTATTCATAGGTGTTCTCCACCATAGCATTTCTGTAAGAATGATCATGGAAGCGCTGCATTACATCGTCGATGTTGGAGAAATCATGTTCAAGCGAGATATAGTGCTCGTCGGCATTGAGGATATCATTAAATCTCCCCTTGAGCATGATCTGGCAGGTCTTGGTTCCGACCGCATCAAAGTGTCGCGATGATATAGCCTTGCTGTAGGCCGGACATCGCGGGGTGTCATGAAAGAATCTGTTGTAAATTTCTGAAAACTCCAGATTTTCATAGATATCAGAATAGTATTGTACCCGGAATGATTTCAATGCTGCATTCAATGGATTCTTTATTGCGATCTTGAGAGGCTTGGGTATCAGATGCCACAGTTTTTCCAGAAAGGAATCAGGTTTTACCATGTGTGATCCATGCTGTTTCTGGTTGTTTATTACATATTCCTGTATTCTGCGTATCGTGGCATCATCCCTCTCGAGATAGTACGATCCGGCCTCGTTTGAGATAGTACCCTTGCAGCTGTTGAGAAAACCAGCCCACCCCGTTCTATCCAGGCGGGTTCTTGTATCGATATCAACCACGATCGGCGGTTTGAACAAGTGATGGGAAAAGAAATCGAACAGGTCGTTGCGCTCATTATCTCCAAGGCATGACCAGTATCTGGTAGAGCGGGCACCGATGTCAATCAACCGGTTTTCTAAAGGGGTCTCCGGCCTGAATGCCTCTTGATTGAGTGCGTGGGGGAGTTCAATCACGCTCGAGGAGGTGCATTCTTCATACAGCCATCTGCCTGCCTCGATGGGAAGCTGGGTTCCGATATAATCTGCTGAGATGTTTCTGAGAAAATCAATCTTTTCCTTCAAAGACACCCGGGGAAGATTTACCTCATTGCCAACAAAGCTTAGCAGTATGCCTTTTCTGTTGATGAGGAATTCCGAGTATGGTCGAAGCTGCAGTAATGTGTCTGCGTTTGTTGAATGAAGCAGGACTATGAGATCGAAGTCCTTGATGGAATCTTTTATCAGTGCAAGATTGGATTTCTCGTTAATATTTATCGAGCGGGTCGTAAAACCGGGATGGACTTCAAAGGCATGCTGCCAGTCATCGTAATAGGAGAGTTTGTCTGTATAATGGGAATACAGAACGAGTGTGTTTGGTGCAGAATCCTTCATTCGGGGAGATGCTCCCTGTGCTTCTCCATACACTGCAGTATAAGTGGCATGTTTTCTCTGGTCCATTTGATGGTCTGTTCCAGTCCCTGCCTCAAATCAGTTGATGCCAGGAAACCAAGCTCGCGCTGGGCCTTTTCCGTGCTTCCGAATCGTTTGCCTGAATGATCCCAGGACCTGGGGGGAAGATATTCAACGCCAGCCTGATTCCCGGCGAGTTTGTTGATCATGGTTGCGAGATCGAGGACGGAGGTTTCCTTTCCGCTCGCAATGTTGTAGACTTCACCTGCTGTTCCGTTCAGTGCACATGCCATCAGCCCGTTGCAGATGTCCTCTACATAGATGAAATCCCGTGAGGCAATGCCCTTGTTTTCTACAGGAAGGGGTTGTCCGTCGAGGGCTTTATAAATGAATGTGGGTGTGACGTTACGCCAAACGGTCGCGGGGGTGCCCCGCCAGATTCCGGCGCCGAGTATTTCGCCTGGTCCGTATACATTCTGGAATCGTGCCCGCACCGTTGGAAGTCCGTACTGGTTAAAAAAGTACATGCAGTAGAATTCGCCGATTACTTTGGAAATAGAATACGGGCTGTCCTGATTCAGGGAGATCGGGCCGTCTTCGGTTGTTGCCTCTACATGGGAAAATGTTTTTTCCGCAACCGCGCATCCTGCTGATGAATATACCAGTTTTTTGATATTCTTATAGTTTCTAAAATGGTTCATAAGCTTGAGGCTGGTCAACGTATTGTTTTCATGATCAGCCAGGGGATCATGGATGGAACTTTGATTCCCATGATAGGTTGCGAGATGGAATACATAATCAAAGACGTCAGTGAGTGTCTCAAGGATAGCATCGTCTGTAATGGACCCTTCGATAAAACTGACCACGGCACTGTCGGGAATATTCACCCGCTCTGATGATATCAGGTTATCCACCACCACTATCTCACAGGGAGAATGGTTCAGCAGCATTCGTACAAGATTGCCGCCAACAAAACCTGCACCTCCTACAACAAGTATTTTTTGTTTGTTAAAGTCACTCACAAAATTCCTCCTCGTTCCATGTGAGCATACAGCGAAATGGGACGCACGAATACATGCCCTGGATTCTATTTGTTATCCTTGTCAATCCTTAAATGGGTGTAGGTCTGGGTTATCCCAAACTCCTTGTAGTATTCTATAGCCTTGCGGACGCCGTCTTCGAGCGCTGTGGTGATCTTCCATTGAAAGTCCGTATTCGTTTTTGATGGGTCTATAAGGATGGTATAAACGTCATCTTCATTGCGTGCCCGGACCTCAACATCTTTTTCAAGAGTTGTTCCCAGAGCCTTGAGCGTTGCATCAAAGAGTTCTTTGATGGAATAATCCGAACCGCTTGAGACGTGATAGTAGCCCGTAGTTCCCATGCCATTAAGAGCCTTTACAACCACCTCTATCAAGTCCATCACATAGATGAAATCCCTGCGGGTATCCATGACAAAGCAGGGAAGATTGTTTGTCAGACGATGATAGAATGTCGGTAGAGGTCCGCTCAGATTACGGGGGCCATAGGCGTTTGCCAGACGAAATGAGATGAAATCCAGACCACTCAGTTCGATATATTGTTCCGCTGATGTTTTGCTGATGGCATAGCTGCTTCCGCCTGCATACTTGCCCGAGAAGTACGGATGATTGAGTGTTATGGGCTGTTCGATGGGGTGAAGCCCGTAACACAGTGATGTCTGAAAATATACCAGTCTGCTTACTTTTTCCCTAAGGGATGCCCTTAGAGTGTTGATGGTTCCAGCTACATTTGTAGCTGCATCTTCTTCCCAATTATCCGGATCCTTATACGAAGCTGCGGCATGTACCACCTTGTCCGGTTTGAAATCATGAAATACCTTGTCCACGAATTGTTTGTCGGCAATAGTGCCTTCAACGACACACAGTCGCTTGTGGGGGGTGAGATTATCTCGTCTGCCGGTGGCATAGTTGTCTATCACACATACTTCGTCCCCGCGGGCCAGCAGCGTATCGGCCAGATTCGAGCCGATAAATCCCGCCCCACCAGTAATTAATACCTTCATGCCTGTACTCCTTTTTCCCTTAATGATGAATAATATGTCTGTTTATCATGAAATTCCTGGTGCCAGAGCTCGAGGGAGAGCAGACCCCAGAGCTTTCTGCCGAATTTCGGTTCATTCTGCAGCGAATTCAGAATTTCTTTATGGTTGAAATAAGATCGCTGCTTTGCCCTGCGTGAAGTAAATATATCAAAGATAAAATCTTTCAGCTCACCTTGCAGCCATTCGTTCAATGGTACGGGAAATCCCATTTTGTTCTTCCGTGAGGTGATGATCTCGGGAAGATCATTACCCACGGCATCGAGCAGAATCTTCTTCAAGGTTCCGTCCTTGAATTTGATATCTGCCGGCATGGTTGCTGCAAACTCCACAATGGGGTGATCCAGGAAAGGAACCCTTGATTCCAGTCCGTGTGCCATGCTCATTCGGTCTTCCACCTGAAGCAGGGCGGGCAAAAGTGTCTTGAAATCAAAGTGCGTCATCATGTCGAGGTATGACTCTTTTGCCACATTCTTTCCGTGGAAAATGGCTTTGAATGTTTCATAGGGGGAATAATCTCCGAGTATCTCCCAGTTCACCTCTTTTTCCAGACTGGGTGCACGGTTGATCAGCCGATAGTATCTTTTATCCAGGGCCTCGAAAAGACCGTCTCTCCAGAATTCTCTGATCATCGGCTTGTAGTTCTGCAGTGCAACGAGATTGGGAATGATGGACTCATAGGTAACGATGAAATTCCCGTTATGGAGTGATCCATCTATCGCTCCTTTGATACACTGTTCGAAGTAGGCCAGCAGATAACGGACATAGCCTCCGAAGATTTCATCCGCCCCCTGTCCACCGAGCACCACTTTTCGGTGTTCTGCCGCCAGTTTCGAGACATGGAATTGCGGAAAAGATCCTGGTCCTGCAACAGGGTAATCCAGATAATAGATAATCTGCCTGATGCTGTCGAGGAAGTCATCGCTGGTGATGTCCACCTCGTGCAGGGTGATCCCGCTGTCCTTCGCCAGGGCCCTGGCATAGGCGCTTTCATCATAGAGTTCCCCGAGAGAAAATTTTCCGGTGAACGCAAGAAATTCGTCACTGTCACCTCGGTACTTGGCTGCGAGTGAAGTGACTGCGCTGGAATCCAATCCTCCGCTTAGATATGCCCCGATGGGCACATCGCTTCGGATATGCATTTTGAGCGAGTCATCCAGCAATGCCCGAAGTTTCTCCGTGAAGTATCTTGGTGTATGATCAAAGTCGGGTTTGTAATATACCTCCCAGTAGCGTTTAACCTCGACATTGCCGTTTTTAATAATGAGTATATGGCCGGGAGGCAGTTCGTGAACCCCGTCAAAGAGAGTTTTTCCATCAAGACAGAGCTGGAATGCCAGATAATCCTTGAGTGCATCCATGTTTGTTTGAATATTCGGCAAAAACGGAAGCAGGGCCTTTGCCTCAGAGGCAAAGAGAAAAACGCCGTTGATAATGGTATAGTAAAACGGCTTTACCCCGAATCTGTCCCGTGCGCAGAACATGAGCTGCTGAGCTTCATCCCAAAGAGCAAAGGCGAACATCCCGCGAAGTCTGTTCGGACAGTCCTGTCCCCACCGGTTGTAGGCGGCAAGGATGGTTTCGGTATCGGAGGTGGTCCGAAAGTGAAATTCAGTAAACTCTTTCCTCAACTCCTTGTAGTTGTATATTTCGCCATTATAACAGATCGTATGGCCGGCATTGTCAGTCATGGGCTGGGACCCGGTTTCCAGATCAATGATGCTTAACCGCCTATGGACAAACCCAAGATGGCGGTTCGAATGAATGAATTTCCCCTCATCATCCGGTCCCCGGTGTTTCAGAATGTTGCCCATCATATCCAGATGGTTCTCCAGATGAGGATATGTCTTTTTATTTAAATGATAAATGCCAGCAATTCCACACATCTTCCAACCCTATAACATACTAGTGTCTGTTTCGGTATAATCTCACAGGGATCTTAATGAGAATTAGTCCTGTCGGATGTATTTCCCCAAAACCTTACGCAGCCATGACCTGCCGGGAAAATCCATGTAAATACTGTTACGCATCAAGGTCTTGAGCCTACGGATGTGCAAATCCTTGTCAAGGGATTTTTGAACATCATCAGTGTCCTGTTTTTTGCCGGGCTCGAGACCAATCTGTGCCAGCCGGTCATCAAAGTCCCGGATAAATGATTCATAGGAATAGGTGGGATCAGCTATAAGATTGGCGTAGGCCCTTTCTGTGATTTTCTGGCGAAGCCTTGAATCTGTGAATGACGAGATTACTTCGTCAAAGTTCGTGAAATCTTTTTTCATTGGGATATAGTGGACGTACGGCTGCATTATTCCGGAATACACACCTTCGAACAGGATTTGACATACCCTGAATGCTGCCCCTTCGAAATGACGAGGGCTTATGGTTCGCAGGAAGATATTATTTTCCCAGGGCCCGAATAACTTGTTGCTTACTTCTTCAAAAGTGATTGCTGGATTTTCCCTTATCAGATCATCACATGCGATGCGTACCTCGTCAGTTACATCGAAGATGGAAACGCCTGATTCCACCCCAAGTGTTCCCCTGCAGTTGCTCAGGAATCTTGACCAGTCTTTCCCGTACAGCCTGTTTTCTTCCTCGACCTCAATATCCAAGTGCAGGGGGATGTTGCGCTCCTTTACAAGTCCGGCAAAGCGGGTTCCTATCACGTGTTTTTCCTGTGCACCTGCACCCATGTAAAAGTCGAGTCTTCGCGCACGATATCCGATATCAATGGTCCTGTCCTTCATGGGCTTATAGTATTGTTTGGCTTCACTGATGAGGTTTTCACTCACATACCCGGGAAGATAGGTATGGATATAACGCGCAGATGTATACTTGGCGTACACCTCATCAAAAAATTGTGATTCCAGGCAGGTGTAGATTGTTTCTATGTTGAACTCGTTGATGAAATCGAATCTTTTTGTGCAATAGCGGTATTCGTCCTGGAAAAATGAGATAATGTGTGAACTTCGGCAGGAGTACAGATATTCATAAAATTCATCAGAGAGTTCATACTCGTATCCCCTGCCAAAAAGTGAGTAATGCAAAACAATTACATCGAAGGAAAGCGTGGAGAGCTCTTTCGGAAAACCGTATTCGGTGTTTATCTCCCATACGGAAAACCTGGAATATCGTTTGAAAGCGGAACAATTATCAACAATGGTGGTCGCCCCCTGTCTGGAAAAGGGTACATGGTATAGAACAAGGATTCCCGGTATGTGTCGCATAGCTATCCTTCGATAATGTTACGAGGTCGATGATGATACGTTAAGGGCCGACAGCTTCGACTTCTCAGAATCACAAGGTGAGTGTCCCCTTACAGGATCCATTTCTTCAGAGGCTTGAGGATTGGAAACAGGACTGTTTTTACCCTTTCCGGCAGGAGATCGGAAGCCTGCAGGTAAAAATCATGAAAAGCCGTGTTCCTTTTGCTCAACGTTGTGTCTCTGGTGAATATCGAATTGCCGGGCTGGTTCAAAGGATTCTTCCCCCTGCCGGTAAATGCTGGGGATATGGGAGAGACCTCTTCATTGCTGCGGTTCTGTAATGCCGTGATGCCGGTAATCAGCAGTTTCCCCTGCCCTCGCGGCACCTTTCTCGAAACCAGTGCATCGAATTCTTCAATGAAGTGACGGTAGCTGTAGTTTCCGGAGGCGATCACATCTTCGTAGGCTTTCCCGGTCATCTCCTCGAGGAACTCAAGGTCATCAAGCTTTTCCAGTACTTCATCTACATTGCTGAAGTCCTTTTTCAGAGGGATATAATGGATATCAGGCTGAATGACTCCGGAATATTTTCCCTCAAACAGAACGAGGGCGGTTTTCAGGACGATGGCCTCGAAAATCTTCGGGGATATCTGGTTCATCTCAATGCAGGACTCATGCTCCGCAAGAAACCGGTCATAAGCTTCCTGGTAAGTTAAATCAGGGCGTTTAACAAGTTCCTTTTCAATGTCTTCTCTGATGGTGCCATCGAAATCGAATACATTCGAACCGCTCTCGGTTCCCAGCATTGCCCTGCAATCTTCAATAAAGTCATACCATTCTTCGTTGTAAATGCGTCTGCTGTCATCACATTCAATATTTGCCGGGATGTTCCTCTCCTGACAGATTTCGCGCATCCTTACCCCGATAATATATTTTTCGTAGCCAAGAGAGCCATACCACAGTGGCAGTTTCCTTCCCCGATAGCCAAGAATGTACCTTCTCTGAGCAAGCGGTCTGGTTTGGATCTTTTGCTCAAGCCCGGAAGGTACGAACCCAGTCAGATTTTCAACGAAGTCTACATGCGAAAAAGAAGTTGCCGGATATACATAATCAAGGTATTCCGCTGGAACACAGGTGTATACCACATGGATGCCGAGGGAATGGATCCATTTCCAGGCAATGCCCGTAGTATCGTATTCATCCTGTATGAAGAGGATTTTTAGACCCGGGGAACTTTTCAACTGATCAGCATAACTGCTGGATAAATGAGAGGTGAGACTCACCCGCACCGAATAATGAATGATTATGGCATCGAACAGAGAAAGATCAAAGGTGCAGGGCGCATTGTTTGTAGCGTTTGCATAGAAGATATGATGTCGTGAGTATGCGGCAAAACTCTCGAGATGCTCTTTTATCGTTGTTACATGAGTGGAATTCATATCATACAGAACCAGGATGTTCAGCGATTCATTCTTTGTGTGGGAAGGCAGTGTGGAGGGTTTTGAAGAAATCATGTGTTGTTCGTGAATATTGAGTACGGCCTCTTTGAACTTGTTGTCGTAATCCTGCAGTTGTGCTGCTTCGCGGCGGTTTCTTACAAGGACCTGGTTATGACGGATTTCTTCACTTGCGATTATTGCAGAACGAAATTCATCCGGAGTACGTGCAAGAGACATTATTGATGAATATGCTTCAAGGGATTTGATCGGGACACTCACAACCGGAAGGCCGCATGCGCAATATTCAAAAGCCTTCAGGGGAAATGAGCGTTCAGTTATCCAGTCGTTCTGAACGAAAGGTATGAGACCAACGGTAGAGCGGTACATATGATGTTTCAGTTCGTTAACATCCAGACAACCCAGATAGGTTACATTCCTATGAGACAGCAGGCTGTTCCACCTGGCGAGCTCTTCATCGTTTGTCAGCATCAACCGGCCGCAGAATGTAAATTCCCAATCAGGCATTTGCAATGCAAGATCACTTATGAGTCCAAAATCGATCTTGCGGCTTATGCCTCCCTGATAAAGCGCTGTGTTTCGCTTTATGCTATGGTCGTTGACATTGAGCTTGTCGGCACCGTCGGCCCAGAATCGATAATCACACCCATTGGTAATGACTGCAGATGCCCCGTTGTATTGTCCCTTCAAGACATAGTCTTCATGGATGCCCTCTGAGATCGGGATCAACAGATCAGTATACTGCAGTACTTCTTTGAGTTGGACTGTTGTGTCCTGCTTTGAGGATACATAAAAATCAGTGGAAAAATAATCTTCTGTTGCGTGGTAGACCATGAACCCGCGATAATTCATCCTTATGAAATCATCAAAGAGGAAGTTGTAGGTCCATACCAAAGGTCGTATGATACCTCTTTCATTCAGAGCCCGTGCAATTAATTTTGCCTGTGCATGCCCGTAATGGCGATATACATGCAGGACTTCGAGATTAAGCAGTTCTGTTTTTTCAAACCGGTACCGGGCGGTCTTGAGGTCCGGCTGAACAAAGACAACAGGGAGATATCTGCTGAACCGAGATGCATAGTGATACCTGTTGCTTCGCATTTCTGTATACCAATCCGACCATGTCAGCATGACAACGGAATCGAAGTTTTTATTCAGCTTAAGTTGGATGTCTCTACTGTTTTTCTCCATTTCTCCATCACCAATCTTCTCCATGGTAAACTGCCTGCTTGATCCACCTCAATATCGAATGCCTTTGTCAGCCATGTCTTCTCCGGCGCAGGAAATCCAAGTTTGTCGACTCGTGTTCTGATCTCTTCAGGGATATGCCCCTTAAGCGATTCTCTCAGGACATGTTTTGTCACCCCATGGTGGATCTTATATTCTGCAGGAAGGGAGAGCGCGAAATGTACAAGTTCGGGCTCCAGAAACGGTACCCGGGACTCGATCGAGAACGCCATGGAGTTCCGGTCCTCATAGCGGAGTAAATCGGGAAGATTGCTTTGCATGACCATATCCACCAGGTACTCCTCGAAGTTGGGCTGGAGAGGGTTCAGCTTCTTCAGCCTGTGTGCAACCTCATCAGAAGTGTGAGGGGGGATCTTTCCTGCAAGGGATCTGAGACTCCGATATGCAGAGCGGAGCCGGTTCTTATAGAACTGTACTGTCTCGTAATACTGAGAGCTCAGTGGTTTGCGATATAGCTCTGCTATTGAGAGGCTTTCCTTCAGGAAAGCCATCACATTGCCTTTCTTCAGCTGGAAATTGATATATGGGTTCAGCAGGCCGTGGTAGCCTGCAAATATCTCATCTGCTCCCTGGCCATCGAGCACCACTTTTATGTTTGTTGACGAAATCTCTTTAAATACCGAATACTGGGCATAGATGCTGGTGCTACCGAACGGCTCATCCTGAAAATACATAAGGTTGTCAAAATCGGAAATGAAGGATTCAAGTGTGGGCCGTGCAAAGTGTGCAGCCGCGCCGGTGAAGTCTATTACCTTCTGAGCCCAGGATGTTTCGTCGATGTCTTTATGATCCGGGTAACAGGTGGTGAATGTATTGAACGTGCCATTATCTTCTTTGAGCTTGCTGCCGATGCTGACAATTGCAGATGAGTCGATCCCTCCACTGAGACAAGATCCTACGAGGACATCGCTCCTGAGATGGAGCCGGATGCTCTGGATAAGCAGTCTTTCCAGTTCCCTTACCGCATCATTTCTGTCGATCCTGGCTGTTTCGCCGGGCGGATGCCAGTATGCAATGGGATGCATGCCAGAAAAATCGTCATCGAGATCAAGATTTGCATAATGAGCGCTTGGGAACTTCTTGACATGTTCATAGAACGTCCAGGGCCCGCGTTCAATATACCCGAAGTCCTGAAACAGGGTTGCGGTTGCTTCGTCTATCTGAGAAAAGTGCTCATCGATGGCCCTGAGGGCCTTGGGTTCCGATGCGAAAAAGAGGACGTCGTTCTTTGTTCCATAATACAGCGGCTTGATCCCGAAAGGGTCCCGGCAGAATATGAGAGAATTCTTGCTGTTATCGAATAGCACGAAGGCCCACATCCCCTTGAATTCTTTGAACGCATCGCAGCCCCAGTGGCGATAGCACTCAATGATCACCTCCGTATCGGATTGAGAAGAGAAGATACTCCCCCTCTTGCTGCATTTCTCTCTCAGCTCGCGGTAATTATAGACTTCTCCATTATATGTGATGGTAAATCTTCCATCATGTGAGGTGAAGGGTTGGGCGGCCTTTTGTGAGAGATCGATGATGGCCAGTCTCCTGTGCCCGAAAGCGAGGGCAGGAGATTCACATAGCCAGACTCCCTCGTCATCCGGACCGCGGTGACGCAGTATGGCATTCATCTTCTGAACAGCCGATCTGGCCTGTTCCGTGTCATTAAATCCAACGATTCCGCAGATGCCGCACATATCAGGATATCTGGTGTCGGGAAATAATTATCCCTGGGACCCCTTTTTTTCTGTCAGGGAAAAAGGATTTCTTGGGAGTCGATCCGCGCCAGTCCTTGCCGCTACCGAATGCATACTATTATCTGGGTTAAAACATCGAAAGTAACCAATATTAATATCTTTAACAAAGTTCATTGGATTCCATACTCTATTTCTTGTTCAATAATGCAGCCCCCGGGGTATACCAGTGAGCGCTGCCTGACTTGGGATGCAGGTATTCCTGAAAATCGACAAAATAATACAACAGATCCGATGGCTTGTATAACCCATTGCTTATAGACTCAATTACCCGTTGCCTGTAATCATTCAGTTCCGGACGGGTTGAAAAATCTAGTATCTGAGATGAAGGAACAGGTTTTCCAGATGCTATGGAATCGAAATCAGCAAACGCGAGAATACCAATGGTCGGGTCAAGAACCATCGATTTGTCTGGTGATCTGACGAAGATCTGTGCATGATTGCCAACTGCACCGCCGTGCCAACCGACAAATAAAAATTTGATGGAATCTGAATTTTCCATGTGTGCAGTTTTTAAACCCATATCGAAGAGATGTTTTGTGAGGATTGCATAGTTGTCGCAATCCAGTTTTTGTTCTTCTAAAAGATTTTTAAACTCTATCTCGGTGCTATTTCCATACGGAGCCATAGAGTAGGAGATAAGTGAACAATAAATTGCAAACAACTCTACTTCTGATAAGACATGAAGGGCTGAAGAAAGTTCAGATGTTAATTCTTCCTGAGATTTCTCAAACAGCTGAATGATTTTTGTTGGGTCTTTCTTTATCTCTTCGGCGACACCGACATTGAGTGTGGCGAGTTTAATCTTATGAGGTCCGGATATTTGATCTGTTTTATCTTCAGCCTTGCAGCCGAACAAGATATTTAATGAGGTTAAAACAACCAATGCTAAGATGCCAATTCTTTTCATAATCTATCACTGCTTTCTTTTATGATTGAATATATCTGAATGCCTGATTGCATTTATTGTTTATATGTCATCATCTTTTTACGGCAAGGATGTTCAGAAAAATTGAACCATCTATGGCTGTAATCGCACGTTGAGTCTTCTTGTTGATTCTGGCCAGATAATCGATGCAGAAGATCTGAAGCCTGGTATATGGCCTGACCTGAAAGCATTCCGGAGAGGTTGTATCATTCTGCGGAACCTTCACATCAAAATACTCGCTCACTTGCATCAGGTCTATGAGTGAAAAGGCATTCTCTCCCTGTTGCCAGGATGTTATGTCCAAGAAAAGGTTTAATTTATGAAGCGCGGGGATGATATTTTTTTCATGAAAGAGCGAGAGATGATATGGCGGCACGACATTGTTCGATGCGCTCTTGGACAGGTAACGGTTGAGGCGGGAAAATCGGGGGATATTAATGAGCAGGATTCCTCCTGGATTGAGGAGGTCGGAATAGCTTGTAATGAACTCGATTGGATGGCTTATATGTTCGATTACCGATATAAACGAAATAACATCAAAAGAGTACCCCAAACCTTTTAGTTCCTCGGGCGAGTCAAGCAGGACATTCAGTTTATAGTGCTCTCTGGCAAAATCAGCAGCGTTTTCATTCCATTCATTTAGAAAAAGCTCATACTGGGAGTTTTCTGCTTGAACCATGTGGAGAAAAGAGCCGATTCCTCCGCCCACATCGAGCCATTTTCCTGTCTTTTTGATCAGCAGAATGCGATCGATAATGTCATAACAGTATTCATCAGTTATAGACTGGCTAGTATCCCTGCCGTCCATTAATGCCTTAGGGATCTCAATGTGTTCTCTTACTGCATTATAGTATGAGGCGTTGTATAATCTCCGGATCGTATGTTCGTCAGGGTAGGGATTGACAAAAACAAACGAGCAATTTTTGCAGATCCAATGGTTGATTTTGTACTTGTAAAAATATTCTTTGATCCGGGTTGATCCGCAGCATGGACAGGTATCGTGAACGGGCCATTGATTTGGATAGCCGGTCTCCTCCATGCAGATTCCGTAGATCTCTTCTTGTAGGGTTTTAAAGGTGGACAATCAGTATCTCACTAAAGACGATCAGGTTATATCAGTTCTTCTCGTGTGCCATCGAAGAAGAGGACGAATCGGGCCGCCGTAATTGCCAGGGTAATCTCCCTTGATTACACCATCATCATGTGCATGAAAGGATACGGCATTCTCGATCTTGAATTCGTCATGCCAGTTGTTGTTGAATCCGATAAGGGTAACAAAAAATCTCCCGGCATTTAAAAGGTTTCTGTAGATTTTACAGGTGCTGGAGTAGACTCCCTTCGGAAGAGGTTTTCCGTAATGGTCATGTTCATAATTATTGAGAGAACCGAAAATACAATTTCCGTCTGCATCAGATAAGACAAGGGAATATTGGGGTATGACTCCATCCCCCAGGACTTCGTAGGTGATCTCTACAATAAGCTCATCGGAAATGTTGATGGCTGAAGTTTCCGTTCCCTCGCTATTCTTCAGGGTTATTGAGCTGATTTTGAAAAAGGGATTGCCCGGTCTGTCACCAGGAATCCACGTCCTTGAGCTGAATGTGGCACTCCCGGAATCAAGATAGTCATCGACCACCTTGTTGACTTCATCATCGAGATAGATTTTTCCGCTTTCGAACAGAACACCTCTATGGCAGAATTTTCTAACAGAGGGCATATTATGGCTTACAAAGAGGATTGTGCGGCCCTCTCTGGAAGAGATATCCTGCATTTTGCCAAGACACTTGTTCTGGAAAGCGGCATCACCCACGGCAAGAACCTCATCCACCAGGAGGATTTCCGATTCGAGATGAGCTGCCACGGCAAATGCTAGACGTACATACATGCCGGAAGAATACCTTTTCACCGGTGTATCCAGAAACGTTTCAATACCGGCGAAGTCGACAATTTCGTCAAACTTAGCGGTTATTTCTGCCTTACGCATTCCCAGAATGGCGCCGTTGAGGTAGATGTTTTCCCGGCCGGTGAGTTCGGAATGAAAGCCGGTTCCTACTTCGAGGAGGCTGGAAACGCGACCGAATAGTTTTGCTTCGCCTGTTGTCGGTTCGGTAATGCGGCTGAGTATTTTGAGCAGTGTGCTTTTGCCTGCGCCATTCTGGCCAATGATGCCGACCACCTCCCCTGGCCGGACATTGAATGAGGCATCTTGGAGCGCCCAGATGGTATCCGGCTGGTCGTATTCGACTTTTGTAAGTCGCTTGAGATTTCTGTAGTTGCGGACAGGTGCGGTCAACGTGTCAACAACGGCCTCACGGAATGTCCTGTTGATGCGTTCTCTCGCACCGATGTGATACTGCTTGGAGAGGTTGTTGACCTGAATGATGGAATTACTCATGACTTCCTCAAATCACATCTGCAAAAAAGCGTTCTACCTGTTTGAAATAGAACAAGCCCAGGATGAAGAGAACCAGACTGACCAGAAAAGATATAATGATCATGTCTGAGGGAAACGGTACAGTGTTCAGCAGAACCGAACGGAATCCTTCGATAACCCCGGTCATGGGATTGAGGGCATAGATGAGCCTATATTTCTCCGGTATCATTGATGCGGGATATACAATCGGCGTGGCAAACATCCAGAACTGTACGAGGAATGGGATAGTGTAGCGAATATCTCTATACTTGGCATTCAAGGCTGCGAGTACCATGCCTGCCCCACTTGAAGCCATGATCATCAGAATAATGAGGAACGGAACAGATAAGACCATAAAGGTCGGATAGATATGGAAATAAAGCATCATTAGGATCAGCACAAAAAAAGCAATGAAAAAGTCCATGAGTCCCGAAAGTACAAATGCAAACGGGATGATGATTCGCGGGAAATACACCTTGGAGATAAGATTGCTTTCCCCGACAATGCTATTGCCCGATTGATTGATTGCCTGTGCAAAATAGGTCCATGCAACCATGGCTGAATAATTGAAGATCGGATACGGAATGCCGTCAGATGGGATCTTTGCGAGTTTGCCAAAGAAAAGCGTGAATACAATCATCATGAAAAAGGGCTGTATTACTGCCCAAAGCCCTCCAAGAACTGTTTGTTTATATTTGACTTTAATGTTGCGGGCAACGAGAAAATAGAGCAGGTCCCGGTACTGCTTCAGTTCACGGAAATTGATAAGCTGCAGCCCTTTCTTCGGTTTGATATGGATAAAGGGCTCAGTATTTAGTGGTGATGTGTTTTTCATGATAACGATATATTTTGCTCGATAATCCTTACAGCTCCGCCAGCCCGGGTGATCCGGGGTGCAATATGTGCCCTTCTATATGAGGAGTGTTAATCATCTGACCAGCACTTTATTAATCGTGATTGGTAGCTCCAAGCTTTAATTTAAATGGTACAAAAATTATTCAAGAATTTGAGTATAGAGTGCAATAAAGTTCTTGGCAATAGTGCTCCAGTATATTGTATCTTTTAATCCGCTCTTTTTTTCTTCAAGGGTTCCTTCTGGAATTTTTGCTGTCAGGGCGTTGAATAAATTATCAGCCAGGTCTTTTTCATCTCTCGGTTGAAAGAGAAAACCGTCTTTTTCATGACGGATCAATTTTCTGTTTGTTTCAATATCTGTGGCAACCGGTATGAGTCCGGCAGCCATGGCCTCCAGCAGGGCAATCGAAGTTCCATCTGCTGTAGCGGTGGATACATAGACCGAAGCCTTTTCCATGAGAGAAAGAATATCTTGGTTGGGCACAAGACCAAGAAACTCAACATGCTTGGATATGTCCAAAGATTGCGCAAGGTCTTTGAGTTGAGACTCCTGGGAGCCGGTCCCTGCAATGATGAATCTTGCCCCCGGGACTTTCTCAACAACAAGGGGGATGCATTTTATAAGGGTTTGGGCGTCATACACCGGCTCAAGGCTCCTGGTATAAAGCACGGTTTTTGATGTGTAGTCCGGAGAGATTTCAAAGAATCTTTCATCAACCCCGGATGAGAAGACCTCGGCATCTTTCAGTGAGGCCCTGGTCTTCATTGCCTCAGACACTACGGTTACCCTGCTGGAGAGCCTGACAGCCAGGTCAAAGAGGTGTCTGACGGGTCCTCTTTCGCTTATCCTCATGTCCATTCCGCGAGCTGTATTGATTACCGGCACATGCATCAGGAATCCGGCCACTGCCGCTATGAGTCCGGTTGGTACGATCCAGTTGCCATGAATAACATCCGGTTTTTCCTTCAAGATGATACGTACAGCCTTGAAGAAGCCCGAGATCATGTAAATGAGCATCGGGATCATGGGGATTGCTTCCATCCGGTTCAGCGGTGTCTCTGTGCTGGGAAACCGGAAGCGGTGTACGCTGATGCCGCTGTCTTCTTCAAAACACGGGCTATGTCTGAATATGCGCGGTGTAAGGACAACCACAACAATCCCCTGTTTTTTCAGTTCCAGACAGAGCCTTTTGATGAATATCCCCCGGTTGGACCCTTCATAATCCGGATATGAGGTGGTGATGATAAGGACCTTCATATCCACTACCTATACTACATCAAGGCGCAAGGGCAACAGGTGGATTCTCTAATTGCCGGTCATCCAAAAAAATTGACCAGATCACCATCAGGAGAAATTCCCGATTCTGTGCCTTAACCTGCGCAGGGCGGTACATGGATACATTCTTTGTGGAAGAGGAAGATAGTTGTTATCGTTATTTGGTAATTTTGTAATACAAACATACTAAACTGTTGACAAAGGTTTCTTGTGATGTCATAATGCCACATCTATGGTAAAGAATGATAA
>JAFGTK010000032.1 GCA_016934135.1 Deltaproteobacteria bacterium
GCCGGGTGGAATGAGGCGGTAATGCAGATTCTTGAAGAGACCGTGCAATCAGGCTGATTATTTTTCACCCGGACATGAATGATACATGATACTTATATAAACCCTGGTCCGGGGGTAAACAAGACCACTTGACCAAGTGGGTTGACCTTGTATATGGTGAGCGAAATTTTACGATGTACAGGTTTGAGGAATATGCACACATATGATTAAAACCGATGTTATCATCATTGGGGGAGGAGCAACCGGCTGCGGCATAGCAAGGGATCTCACCCTGCGCGGTATACATCACTATCTGGTGGAAAAGGGTGACTTTGCAAACGGTGCAACAGGTGCATGCCACGGCCTCCTGCACAGCGGTGCGCGCTATGTGGTGAACGACCCGGAGGCTGCCAAGGAATGCATTGCCGAGAACACGATCCTGCGAAGGATCGCCCGCAAATGCGTGGAGATAACCGGAGGGCTCTTTGTGCGCCTTCCAGGTGATTCCAAGCGGTTCCGTGATACATTTTTGAAAAACTGTGAAGAGGCGGGCATACCCACCGAGGTATTATCCCCTTCTCGTGCCCTCGACCTTGTCGAGAACCTGAATCCCTCACTCGAAGAGGCGGTAACAGTCCCCGACTGTTCGATTGACCCGTTCCGTCTGTGCATGCTCAATGCCTATACCTCGCGTCACCGCGGCGGCGGGGTCCTGATTCATCACAAGGTAATCGAAATCATAAGGGAAAAGGGCCGGTGTGTCGGCGTGAAAGCACAGGACCGGTTCACCTCTCAGATAAAGGAAATCAGGGCCAGGATCATCATCAATGCCACCGGTGCCTGGGGAGATAACATTGCGAAGCTCGCAGGCAGCGAAGCACCCATGACCCTGTCGAAAGGCAGCCTTATCATATCGAACCACCGCCTCACCAACATGGTGATCAACAGGCTCAGGCCACCGTCCGACGGGGACATCATTGTGCCGAACGAGGCTGTCTGCCTTGCAGGGACGACATCGGTGGCGGTCACCGATCCGGACACCATAGAGGTGGACCCGCATGAGGTGGATATCGTGGCAACCCAGGCAGAGCAGATGATCCCCATGTTCGGCTCTACCCGTCTCATCAGGGCATATACCGGCGTAAGGCCTCTGTTGAAGGCAAGGGCCGGTGACAGCAGAAATATCTCCAGAGGGTTCCAGATTATTGACCACGAAAACGGCATGTACAGTATCCTCGGAGGCAAACTGAGCACCTACCGGCTCATGGCTGAGAAAATGGTGGATACCATCATGGAAGAGTTCGGCCTCAACGTGGAATGCACTACCGCGGATCTGCCGCTTGACGGACAGGACGAACTCAGCGGTTATCCTCTTTCCAAGAGGCTGAAGAAGATGGATAATATCGTATGTGAATGCGAACTTGTCACCAGGGAGGATGTGGAAAGGGTTATAAACAGCATCGGGACCCAGCACATCGGCGATATCCAGCACAGGACACGGCTAGGTATGGGTCCATGCCAGGGCGGATTCTGCACGTACCGCGCGCTGGGGATCATGCAGGAGATCGGAAGGGTGAGCCCGGAAGAATCCCTGCTGGTACTGAAAGAATTCCTGCAGCGAAGATTCCGGGGGATCAGGCCTGCGCTGTGGGGAGATCAGCTTCGGGAAGAACAGCTTGTGGAGAGTATTTACCTGGGCATTCTCAATATGGGGCAGCAATGAACACACACGAATACGATGCAGTGGTTATAGGCGGCGGCATTGCCGGGTTCTTAGCTGCCCTGAACCTTGTGGATGCAGGATTCAAGACAGCGGTAATCTCACGCGGAGATCCGGTATGCTGCCTTTCTACAGGGTGCATCGATGTGTTGTCGCGCGCACTCGACCCGTTAAAGACCATAAAGGAACTGCCGGAGGACCACCCGTATCGAATAGTGGGCAAAAAAGGTGTCACCGAATCCCTGGCCTACTTTATCGAGGTGATGAAAGAAACAACAATTCCCTATAGAGGCGACCCGAAGAAAAACAGAGAAATCCTGACACCCGTGGGCACTATCAAGAAAACATGCCTCGTTCCCGAGACCATGGCACATGCACCCGGTAATAACGAAGACCATATCCACATTATCTCTTTCAAGGGGATCAAGGATTTCTATCCGAGCTATATCACTTCTCGGATCAGCAATACCGAATTCTCGGTATTCGATGCGAAATCAGTCTCAACAATCGGTATAGCAGGGCGTTTTGAAGACAAGGACTTCTTAAGAAATTTTATCTCCTGGGCTCAGGATCTAGATATCCCCTATGGAAAGGTTGCGCTCCCTGCTGTACTGGGCCTTAATAATCCAATGGAGATTGTGAAAGAACTGTCTTCCAGAATAAACAAAGAGGTCTTTGAGATCCCGACACTGCCTCCGTCAATACCTGGGATGAGGCTTTTCAGGGCGCTCAAATCAGTCCTGCAGACACGCGGAGGTCACGTATACTGGGGGAAAACCGTATCCAGCGTGGAACGACAGGGTCCCCGCATTGAGGCTGTAACACTTGCCGCATCAGGAAGACCGTCGCGTGTTTACGGCAGGGCCTTCATCCTCGCCACCGGGTCGTTTGTCAGCGGCGGACTCTTTGCATTGAGAGATTCGGTAAAAGAGACAGTGTTCGACCTTCCCGTGTTTGTGCCGGGTCACAGGAAAGACTGGTTCAATAATGATTTTTTCACCCCGGGCCATGCCATTGAAAAGGCCGGTATCCTGATCGACTCTTCCTTCAGACCAAAGGAATCAAGCCTCGAGAACCTTTTCGTATGCGGCAGTATCATTGCGCACAGCGAGATCATGAAAAACCAGTGCGGCCATGGTCTTGCCATTGCAACCGGCTCAGCTGCTGCAAAGAAATGTATCGGGGAGCTGTCATGACATTCGAACACTGTGTCCGCTGCACCATATGTGTTGAGAACTGTCCCATATTCAAGGTGGAGCCGAAATTTCCCGGTCCCAAACAGTCCGGCCCGGATGCACAGAGGTTCCGGCTCGACGGCGAGGCCTCTGTTGATGAATGGGTGCGGCTCTGCTGCCAGTGCAAACGCTGTGAGGTTTCATGCCCCTATGGCGTCAACGTGGCTGACATCATCCTGAACGCCCAGCTGAAATACTCTTCGGAACACTTCAGCCCCTTTGCCGCACACCTCTTTGCCAATACGAATTATCTGGGCATGCTTGCCTCACAGTTTGCCCCTGTCACCAATAAAATAACCTCGCTCGCACTTACAAGAAAGATTCTTTCTCTCATGGGTCTGTCCACCCATCTCCCGTTGCCGGAATATCGCTTCCTCTCCATGAGCAGGGGAAGACGAAAAAAAGGCAAGGGGTTAAAAAAGGTGGTGTTTTTCCATGGATGCTACCTCAACTACAACCGGCCCGATATCGGCAGGGGGATAAGGGATCTGCTTGTATCGCTGGGGTGCAGAGTGGTCATACCGCATCAGATGTGCTGCGGACTTCCATCGCTCGGCAATGGCGACAAGGAGATGGCACTGCGCTTTGCAAAAAAGAATGCTGCAACCTTGGTGGAATACATCAACAAGGGATATTCCGTAGTCTATGCATGCACCTCCTGCGGGCTTACCCTTGTTCACGATTATCCCGAAATCCTGAAGATCCCCGAGGGGAAAAGGATCGCGGAAAACACCTACAATGTACACGAGTATATCCTGGGCCTCATCGAGGACGGGTATGCAAAGATCCGGTTCGGGGAAGTAAACAAGAAGCTCGCCTACCACATCCCATGCCATTTGAGGGCACTGGGAATCGGCTATCCTGCTGCACGACTCTTCGAAAAGATCCCTTCCCTGGAGGTACATATCCTGGAGGATAACTGCTGCGGACTCTCCGGTAGCTACGGCTTCAAGAAAAAGAATCAGGCGTCTTCAATTAAACTCGGAGAGATTGCCTCGTCCGTAATACTTAAAACAGGGGCCGAGGCCCTTATTTCAGACTGCGGTGCATGCCGTATGCAGCTCGGAGCGTTCAGCTCTCTTCCTGCCCTGGACCCGTCACAGATCATTATTGAATCTTTGCAGAATGCCCCCGGGCAAACCAAACAATAAAAGGAGCCAGTTGTGATAAATGATTTAACACCAGAGAAATTAGATGAGATAGCAGAGAAATCGAGAAAATCGCGCGCCGATATCCTTGCCATGACCAACCTTGCCGGCAGCGGCCACCCCGGAGGATCGCTCTCATCAATAGACATCTATACCATGCTCTACCATACTATCGATATGAATGCGGACAAGGTCGTTGTTTCTCACGGGCATACATCACCTGCCGTATACTCTGCACTGGCACGCAGAGGTCTGTTCGACCCTAAGGAGGTCATCAAAGGATTCAGAAAGGTGGGGAGTATCTTTGAAGGTCATGTCGAGCCAACGGTTCCCGGTGTACCCTGGGGAACAGGAAACCTCGGTCAGGGGCTTTCAGTGGCGTGTGGTCTTGCTGTTGCCGCCAGGGTCAAGAACTCGGAGATGGACTGCTACGTTGTCATGGGAGACGGCGAGCAGCAGAAAGGACAGATTGCCGAGGCAAGACGTTTCATCAGAAAGTACAACCTGAACAATATCACGGTCATTATAGACAACAACATGCTTCAGATATCAGGCAACCGGCTCGATGTCATGCCGCAGGACCTGCGCGCCGAGTACGAATCCGCCGGCTTTGCCTGCATTGAAATCGACGGGCACGATCTTAATCAGATCCACGCCTCGCTTAAAAAGGCATCTGCCGATAAAACTGCCCCATATGTCATTATTGCCCACACGACCATGGGCAAAGGCGTGAGCTTTATGGAAAACAGGGAAAAGTATCACGGAAGCCCTCTGAATAAAGAAGAGATGACAAAGGCACTTACCGAGATCGACCTTGACTGGCCTCTCGAAGAGCTCAGGACTCTCAGGGAAGAACCAATAGATGAAGAGCATATCAGGTCTTCATGGCCATTTCCCCGCATGTCTCCCGGCGAGGCACACCTTTATGGAAAGGATGTCATTACTGACAACAGATCGGCCATGGGCAATGCCCTTGTCGAGGTGGCAAGACAAAATCCGTCCGCTCCGTTTGCGGTATTTGACTGTGACCTTGCAGGTTCTGTGAAGACAGATGCCTTTGCCCGTGCATTTCCCGATAATTTCTTCCAGTCAGGTATTATGGAACACAACACCGCTGTCATGGCAGGAGCGGCATCGTCTCAGGGTATAGTGAGTGTGTTTGCGGATTTCGGCATGTTCGGCATCGATGAAACCTACAACCAGCAACGGCTGAACGCCATCAATGAAGCGCACCTGAAACTGCTGTGCACACACCTTGGAGTGGACGTGGGCGAAGACGGCAAGACACATCAATGCATAGATTACCTCGGGCTGATGCGAAACCTTGAAGGATTTTCAGCGGTCATCCCCCTTGATCCGAATGAGACGGACCTTGCTACCAGATGGGCACTGACACAGCCGGGAAACTGCATGATAGGGGTTGGAAGATCAAAGATACCGGCTATCATGGATACCGACGGTAATGAATTCTTCAGAGGAAAATCTTTTATCTACGGCAGGGCCCATCATCTGAGAACAGGCACCAGGGCAACCATGTTCGCTCTCGGCGCGATGAGCTTCCAGGCTGTTCAAACATGGGACATACTCATGCAGGAAGGCATCGATATCGAGGTTGTGGGGATATCATGCCCGTTTGCTGTTGATATTCGCGAGATCACACGGGCATCCGAAACCGGGCCGGTTTTCGTGGTCGAAGATCACCTGTCCGTTTCCGGGCTGGCATCACAGATAGCCTATATCTCGGCAACAAACAACATCCCAATAGAGCTTATCCCCATGGGAATAACCGGGTTCCCGCCGTCAGGGCCTTCAAATATATGTCTTAAATGTTTTGATCTTCTTCCAGAAGATCTTGCAAAAAAAGTTAAAGGGAGGTTAACTTGAAATCTATGAAGAAAATTATCATTACACTGTCACTTTTAGTGTTGTTATTCGCACTGCCTGCCAGATCCCATGCAGGGTCATCTCTTGAGATCGTATTGTGGGATTCTCTGATGGGCGCAGGTATCGGGGCACTCGCAGGTGCAGCCACGCTTGCATTCATGGAGCACCCGAACGATCACCTCGAACGCATAGCACAGGGTGCCAGCGTAGGTCTCATCTGCGGGCTGGGCTTCGGGATATATGAAATCTCGCCCATGTTCTACACAACAACAAGTCCTTCGGGGAAAAAAGAGCGCGTCTATGGACTCAGGGTGAACATACCCTTGCAATAACTGACCGATCAAACCCCGAGGTCTTTTTCCAGAAGAATAACCTTGGTCATTGACTGACACTCTTCGTGCCTTTTAAAGGCAAGATCGATCAGTGCCGTTATCAGCTGTGGATATGGTATCCCTGTTGCCTCCCAGAGTTTCGGATACATGGAAATGCTGGTGAATCCCGGTATGGTATTGATCTCGTTGACATAGAAGGCATCCTGTGAGATCAGAAAATCTATCCTCGCCATACCGGTGCCGCCAATTGCGACAAAGGCATCCACGGCTGCAAACTGTATGTCATCCATCAATGCCTTGCCGATCTTTGCCGGGATGATCAGTTCTGTCTTCCCGTCCACATACTTGGCATCAAAATCGTAGAAATCATTGCTGGGAATAATCTGGCCGGGGATCGATGCCACAGGCTCGTTATTTCCCAGAACAGCCACCTCGATCTCCAGAGCATTTACAACTGCATTCTCGATGACGACCTTGGGAGAAAAGCAAAGGGCCTTGTCAATACCACGGACAATCTCATCCACACCGGATGCCTTGGTTATACCGATGCTGGAGCCCATGGTGGCCGGTTTTATGAACAAAGGAGGGGAAAGCGTGTCTGCTATCTCTCCTAAAACCTCGTCCCTGTCGGTCTGCCACATCCACCTGGTAATGCAGGTGCCTTTCACAACCGGGATGCCCCGCTGCGCAAGTACGCGCTTTGTCATGTCCTTATCCATGGCAATGGCAGAGCTCATGGTGTCGCAGCCCACGTAAGGGATACCTGAAAGATCCAGCAGACCCTGCATGGTTCCGTCTTCCCCTCTGGGACCATGAAGCACGGGGAATGCGACATCAACCTCAAAAATCTCTGTATTGTCGATTGCAAGGAAACCCCTCTTCTCAGGATCAGTGGAGAAGATAACCCGCTGAACATCATGTTCCTTACCTGTTTTGAGAAGGTCGAATGCACCCGGCCCGGCAAACCAGCGCCCCTGCTTATCGATGCCCACATAAAGGGGCTCGAACCTCTCTGTGTCCAGATACTCGGCCACTGAGCGTGCGGAAACTACAGAAACGTCGTGTTCGGTGGATACCCCGCCAAATATGAGTGCTATCTTCTGCTTAGGGTTTAATGAATGCATCTTATGCCCCGTATTTTGTCAGTTTGTCGGCATGAGCCATGGCAATGGGCATTATATCGGTATGCCGTATATGGCCAAGGCCGCCCTGCATGCACGCAACCTCGCCAAAGGTCGTTACCATGTCCCTGCGTATATTCTTCGCATATAAAAGAATGGGCAGTTCATGCCATGAATGGGATTTCAATGCAGACGGCGTGGAATGGTCGCCTGTGATTATCAAAACATCGGGATCCAGTTCCATGATCTGCGGGATAAAGGTGTCTGTCTCCTCGATAACCTTTACCTTGGCATCGAAGTTTCCGTCCTCGCCTGCGGAATCGGTCTTTTTTACATGAAAGAAGAAAAAGTCGAACCTGTTCCAGCTGGCCTTGAGTGTCTCGATCTCCGATGCGATTGTATCTCCAGCATCGAGGACCTCCATGCCGACAAGACGCGAGATGCCCTTGTACATGGGGTATGTGGCAATGGCACATGCATTGAGCCCGTATACCTCGGCATACGATGGCAGTCCGGGGTCTTTGGCAATTCCGCGCAGGGTACATCCGTTTGCCGGACGCTCGTCTTTCAGGATTGCAAAAGCCTTTGCTATCCACTGATTGAGAAAATCAGCACTCTTTCTTGATTCGTCATTGAGTGCCTCTACGGCAAGGGGTTTCAGCCCGGTTTTCTGAGGATCAGTCTCGGTAAGGGCCCCTGCAAGACCATCGGCTTCAAGGACCAGGGCAAACCGGTAATCCTTTACCGGGCGGACAATGATATCCACCCCTTCTATAGTGATGGCAGAGAGTCTTTCCACCAGAGCGGCGCATTTTTCAGTCGGGATACGGCCCGCCCTTCTGTCTGTAATAACCCCGGTTTCCGGATCAAGAGAGCAGAAATTACCACGGGCTGCAAGACTTTTCGGGTTCAGGTTCATCCCGATGCCAAGGGCCTCCAGGACCCCTCTGCCTATCTGATGTTCGAGAGGATCATACCCGAACAGGGACAGATGTCCCGGCCCGCTTCCAGGGGTGATCCCCGGTGCAACAGGGGTTGAAAGCCCGACAATGGAATCCCTGCTCAGCCTGTCCATATTCGGGGTACGGGCAGCCTCGAGTTCCGTTTTTCCCTCTTTGCCCGGCAGACCTCCAAGGCCGTCCATGACAAGAAGTATTATCTTTTTATCCGAGGAAACATGCAATTCTTTCATAAGATCTATCTGTTTCATGCTCAACTCCTTTATCGATCAGTTAAGTGCAGGGCTTCATTAAAGGATCTTTTTACGTCAGCCTTTATCCCTATACCGTTTCCCGGCAGAAACTGCAAGTACATATCAGCAAATACCTCTATCAAAACAAGCTGTTATGCATGCCATCGCATCGTTCATGGTTCTGGTTCTGCCGACCTGTTTCACCAGATAATGACCGAACGAGAGGTTTTGTGCAAGCCAAACTGATGCGGTTTTGAATCTTTTCAGAGCTACATCTGCAGGAAAATGTTCTGCAAGAAGGGCGTGAAGGGAACCGATAACCTCTAAAAGATCCGGCTGATCCTCAAGTTCCTCACCGGCGAGCAGGGCTTTGATATCCCTGAAGATCCAAGGCTTTATCAATGCATGCCTGCCTACCATGACGCCGTCACATCCTGTCTGACGCATCATGTCGCAGGCATCCTGAGGTCTCGTGATATCGCCGTTGCCTATAACCGGTATGGACATCCTCTCTTTCAGTGCTCCGATATATTCCCAGCGGGCCTTTCTCGTCATGCCGTCTGAGACGGTGCGTGCATGAAGGACAAGAAAATCCACACCCTCATCTTGGAGCATGGATGCGAAATCCAGCATATAGTTCGGGTCCGCCTGGAACCCGATCCTGAATTTAACTGAAACGCTCCTTTGTGTAGAGCGCCTCAGAGCTGATATCACCTGCCGTGCAGCACCGATATCTTTCATAAGGGCGGCTCCCCATCCATGGCATGTGACCTTTTTAAGCCAGCATCCCATATTCACATCGATGCCCCATGGTTCGAAGCCATCCAGAATGGTACCTGCAGCGGAGATCTTGTCCGGATCATTGCCCAGGATCTGGAATATCAGGTCATGAGTGTGTGCCCACCGCAGATAAATGGATGTCTGGGGGTGTTCTACAGGTACTATCCGGGAATTTAGCATCTCGGAATAAAACAGGTCGCACCCGCCGAAGCCGCGTATCAGTTCCCGGTACGCCACATGGCTCAGGTCCACCATGGGCGCCATAAAAAGCACGGGTTTTGGCAGATCGGGCATGAGAGTCTACTTGCCTTGACCTCTCAGTACGATCAGCGCATCAACAGCAATGGGGGTATCGCCCTGTACGATCAGCGGGTTGATATCGATTTCATCAATCTCGTCTATCTCAAGGCCTATCCTGCCGAGATTGATAAGTGCATCCGCAAGAACATCCCTGTTCACGGCAGGCTTACCTCTGAATTCATCAAGGAGCTTCTTTGCCCTGATCTCGTCCATCATCTCGAGTGCATCTCTCTTTTCGAGAGGTGCAACCCTGAATGTCACATCTTTGAGTACCTCGGTGAATATCCCTCCAAGGCCGAACATGACACACGGACCAAACTGGGGATCGCGTATAAGGCCTGCCACGAATTCCCTCTCGCCCCTTATCATCTGCTGAACAAGGATCCCGTCGAGTTTGCCCTTACCACGTTCTTCAAGGGCCTTGTATGCATTTTCAAGCCCTTCTTCATCCTTGATGTTCAGTTCGATGAGATTCAACTCTGTCTTGTGCGTCAGGGTGCTAGAAGACCCTTTGAGCGCCACAGGATATCCTATTTCACTCGCAAATCTTTTTGCATCGGCAAGACTTGTTGTAACGAGCTCCTTAGTGACCGGGATTGAATAGGCATCGAGCACCTTTTTCGATTCATACTCGCTTAATGTCTTGTCCCCTCTTTGTACTGCATCTGCGATTATCTTCATACCATCTCCTTAAGAGCGCATTATTTCATGGTTGTGCCAAATATTTCTTTAACAGAATTATCCCATAATGAAAATGGCTATCTGCAGGCCGCATTTTTAGGAAAAGAGATGAGTTCAGAGGCAATTGGTCTTGACGGATGTGTTCGATAAAGTATATTGAGGCTTGCACGCGGACGAGAGGTATCCCGCGAAATAAATTATCCCTCATTTGTATAAAAAACAGATGGAGCCTGTATGAACAGTATTTCATCTCAGAAAGAACATGAACATTAACGAAATCTTCCATTCTCTTCAGGGAGAAGGTCCCTTAATTGGTCTTCCTGCCGTATTTATTCGTTTTAGCGGGTGCATGGAGCCATACTGCCCCTGGTGCGATACAAGACATGCACTTTATGAATCAGCGGAAATGACCATAATTCAGATAGCTGATGAAATTAATAGATATCCGGGCAATACAGTCGTCATTACCGGGGGAGAACCCTTTCTGCAGTGGAATACCGGTTTGTCCGAGCTTCACACAAAGCTGATACACATGGGTTATGCAATCCAGTATGAAACCAGCGGAAAGGCTGCCCTGCCAAGGATTGACGATGCCGTGATCGTGTGCAGCCCGAAATTCATTCAGAA
>JAFGTK010000255.1 GCA_016934135.1 Deltaproteobacteria bacterium
AACATTGAGGCCCATCTCCATTAGCTGAATTGCCAGGTACAGGTTGCGCTGAAGGTTGGATGCGTCCAGTATATCAATTACCATGGCAGGTTTCTCGTTCAAGAGAAAATCCCTGGCAACCGCTTCTTCCATGGAATAGGGACTCAGGGAATAGGTGCCCGGCAGATCCACGATCTCGATATTGATGCCGTCCTTTGCATAGGTGCCCTGTTTCTTCTCCACAGTCACTCCCGGGTAATTGCCCACATGCTGTCTTGCCCCGGTGAGTACGTTGAACAAGGTGGTTTTGCCGGAATTTGGGTTGCCTGCCAAAGCGATTCTTGCCTGCATCAGTTCACCTCCACTTCGATATAGTCGGCCTCGTTGTTGCGGAGTGTCAGGGTAAAGCCCATGATCCTGAGCGCTACGGGATCTAACAGCGGGGCGCGGCCCATGATCGTGACCTGAGTGCCCGGAAACAGACCCATATCACGGATACGGCGGCCAAGTTCGCCTTGTGCCTTGACGCTGACTATCTTACCGCTCTGATTTTCTTTCATATGACGCATACTGACCTTTGCCATACATACCTCCTGAAGAACGAATATAATGTTAGAGTCAGCTAACAAATAGAAATGGCAGTGTCAATATAAAAAAAGGTAATTCTAACAAAGATAGTATAAACTAACTATAATAATGCATGGAGATGTACTGCAATGCATTAAAAAGGCAAGGTTGCAGGCAGATAAGAATCCATAAACAAGGAATGGTAACAATCCATATTGACATTTTTTAAATTAGCAGCTAAACAATTAAACATGGATGTTAAAGAGGCAGTGATTGTCAGGCTTATCGAACAGTTTCTGCGGATTAACAACAAGTTCAATCTTTTTGAAAAGACCCCGATGAATTTTGGGATTGAAGAACTGCTGTATCCGTCCGAAATCCATACCATAGACGCTATAGGCAGGAAACGGGATATCAATGTAACAGCTCTTGCCAAGATACTGGGCATTACCAAGGGAGCGGTCTCGCAGATGATCTCCAGGCTGGGAAAAAAAGGTCTGGTTATTAGGCAGAAACAGGGAGGAAATGAAAAAGAGGTTGTGGTCCGTCTTACTCCCAAGGGCTGGAAAGCATATGACGGCCACGAAAGATTTCATCAGGACATGCTTGCAGGCCTGATGGACTATCTGAGGGGTATACCGATGGAAGACTTTTACCGGTTCCAGGAGATCCTCAGCAAGATCGAGTACCACTATGACTCGCACCTGGAAAAGGTTTCCGGGTAAATTTTTTTGCATATTAAGTTTAGCAGGTAAACTATAAACCTCTGAAAAGGAGGACAGTATGGCCATGATAAATATAAATCACGGTGTAAAAAGACTATTCAGATCACAGGCCTTTCACTACCAGGCATTGCGGACCATGGGGCATACCCTGGGCGCAGATCCGGGAGAATGCCTTTTAGCGATAGGCACTATCAGGGACAAGGACCCTGATAGCTGGTATGAAGGCTGGCAGAAAATCGGGAAACAGTGTGAAGAATGGGCTGAAAAGGCCCTGGATGATCAAAGTAAAGGGCAGGCATATCTCCGTGCCTCGAATTACTGCCGCAGCAGTGAATTCTTCCTGCATCCTTGTGATGCACGGAAAATAGCCACCTATAACAAGAGTGCAGCGATGTTCGTGAAGGGCATCTCGAGCCTGAAGATTCAACACGAAGTCTGGCACGTTCCCTATGAAAATGCTTCAATGCGGGTGTATTTCTTCCCGGGCGATGCCGGTAAACCTCTGATCCTGGTCTGCGGGGGATATGATTCCACCAACGAGGAAAGCTTTTTCTGGATCGGCCAGGCCGCAGTTGCACGCGGGTATCCTTGTATCATGTTTGAAGGTCCGGGCCAGTCGAACATGATCCGTCAATACAATATCAAGTTTACCCCGGCATGGGAAAGGCCGGTAAAGAGTGTACTTGATTATACTGAAAAGCAGAAACCCGAGCTTGCTTCCTCAAAGAAGATCCTCTTCGGTATCAGCCTGGGCGGCCGCCTGGTTCCGCGTGCAGCAGCCTGCGAAAAGAGGATCGATGCACTGGTGATATTCGGCGGTGCATTCTATGATGCGCATAGAACCGCCCTCAACCAGGCCCCATATATTGCCCGGCTCATATACAGCCTGGGTCTGAAGAAGCTGTTCAATCTGCTGTCCAGGGTCAAGGTGAGACATGATATTGCCCTGAACTGGGCCATCAACAACGGATGCTGGACCATGGAGGCGGATAATGCCTATGATCTCATCAAGAACTTCCACTTGTATAATCTGGATGATTATGCAGACGATATCACCTGTGATGTACTTTTACTGCACGGAGAAAACGACCATTTCTACTGCGAAAAGGATATGCTGCCGTTCAGAAACCGGCTCATAAACGCCCGCAGCTTTACCATGCATACCTTCCGTTCTAACGATGGATCAGCTGCCCATTGCCAGGCCGGGGCCATCCGGCAGGCCGAACTTGTATTTTTTGACTGGATCAGGAGAGTATGCATGGCTGACTGAGGACAAATAATGTCCATATCCTCTTAATTGCCTCTCAGGGGTGGTTTTTATCCAATAATCATCGATCCTTAGTTTGCTTGATGGATATGCGGAATGCATTTCAAGTATTCAATTCATAAAGTCGATAAAAACAGTGATTGCCCTAAATTCTTTAATAAAAGGATCATGGAAATGATTGGTGTTGGACACAGTACAGCTAAGAATCCTTTCAGGGCAGCACATGAGGCGGCATCATCCGCTCTTTCCCGGATTAAAGGCCAGGCGTGTCACTCCTGTATGGTTTTTTCTACAGTGGGGTATCCGCAAAAGACACTGCTTGAAGAGATAAAGAAAGAGGTGGGAGACGTTCCCATGGTCGGGTGTTCCGGTTCAGGTGTGATAGCACCGTCCGTAGCAGATGAAAGCAACCACTGTGTGGCTGTTCTGGCGATGGCTGATCCAAGGATTCATCTTCATACATCGGGATACCCGGATGTGACGGGTTCGTCCGATGCAGGAAGGATCGTGGGGGAGGCTCTAGGCAGAAATTTCAGGGATGATGCACGGTGTGTCCTGCTTTTTTCCTGCGGACTTGATACCCTGGTCGATGACCTGGTTCCCGAGATTGAAAAAAATATCGGGCATGAACTGCCTATTATAGGCGGACTGGCTGCAGACAACCTGCTCAGGGACAAAACATACCAGTATCATGACTGGGAGGTATATGAAGGCGGAATCTCTGCAGCCCTCATGAGCGGTGATTTTGATCTGATCACGGATGTAAGCCACGGCTGTGTGCCCATAGGCCTGGAAATGGAGGTGACAAAAGTCGATGCCAACCGGGTTTATGAGATAGATGATCGTCCGGTCCTGGATGTCATGATAGAGTGTGTTGGAGACGGCATTGTCAGGGATTTCGGGAAAGCCGCCCTGCATTTCTGCATAGGCCAGCAAAGCGATCCTGATCTTATCGAATACTACGATAAATACAGTATCCGCTATATCGCCAAGCTTTATCCGGAGGACGGGTCCATATCTCTTCCAGTGAAGATGAAAAAAGGAGACAAGATATGGCTGACCAGAAGGGACCGCGACAAGATGTTTGCTGCATGTCACAGCAGTATAAACAAGCTACAAAAGAAGATTGAAGAAAAGAGCCCTTTTCTCGTTCTGGATATAAATTGTGTGGGCAGAGGCAAGATAGTCCTCGCAGATAAAGAGAAGAATGATCTTCTGAGCTCTTTTCAGACAAGACTGGCGCCGGGGATTCCATGGATAGGGTTTTTCTCTTATGGTGAATTCTGCCCGGTAGAAAAAAGAAATACTTTTCATAATTATACAGAGGTCCTCGCACTGTTTGTCTGGCGGTAAGTATAACGTGGAAAACAAAGAGATTGGTTCACAGAGCACAGGAAGTCTTCTTAACCAGATCAAGGTTCTAAAAGATCAGGTAAAAAAGCTCACAGCAGGAGAGCTTCATCAGTACGATCTCCAGTTGAAGCTGGACAGCCAGCTGAAGACACAGGAAGAGATCATCAAGCTGGGGCAGAAGATCCAGACCTTACACAGTGAAAAGGAGATCGCCGAGCTTGTAACACATGCACTTGTCGAGAGTTTTGAATATGAGAAGGCCCTGATGCTCCTGCTGGATGAATCTTCCGGCGGATTGTCTCTCACAGGGATGGATGGATATTATGAGGGGCAGGAATATGAACATATAGAAAGTTATTTTGGTGATCTTGCGGGGATGTTTGAGAATAATGGGATATCAGGTACCATTGTTCAACAGGAATTGCCTGTGTCTGTAATGGGTATGGACAGTCGTGTGTTGATTTTATGCAGAGTAGGTCAGGGTGATATATTGGGTGCGATTGTTTTCGGCAACTCCCGTGAAAACATCTCCTATCATAGAGCCATCGAGCAGGAGGACTTCACGCTGTTTGAAACCATACAGAGGATCACATCCACGGCACTTGAAAATGTACTGTTGTACAGGCAATTGAATTTGGAGAGAGAAGGTCTCAGAAGAGCGCGTGACAATCTGAGAAACCTGAACGACGAACTGGAGCAGATCGTTCAGGAAAGGACCTCGGAGCTTGCAGAATCAAGGGAAGAATACCGAATGCTCTATCTTGAATCCGAAAGGACGAGCCGTAAATACCGTACCCTGTTGGATTTCACTGCTGATCCGATCGTAGTGTACGATAACAGAGGGCTGCCCATTTATGTAAACCCTGCTTTTGTACGCGTTTTCGGCTGGGAATCAGATGATGTTCAGGGCAGGTCTATCGATTTCATTCCGCCGGGCGGTGAAAAAGATGCAGAAAGCCTCGATGATCTGGTTGCGAGGGGTGATAAGATATCCAATTATGAGACAAAGCGCCTGACAAAAGACGGAAGGGAAATGGATGTAAGCATAAGTGCGGCAGCACATTTCGATGAAAAGGGTGCTTATGCAGGCAGCATCTATCATCTCAGAGACATAACAGAGATGAAGCGAATAGAGGGGAATCTTATAAGGATTCAGAAACTTGAATCCATCGGACTGCTGGCGGGCGGGATTGCACATGACTTCAACAATATTCTCTCCGGAATCCTCATGAATACCCAGATGGCCCAGTTGAAAGCCGACAGGGGTGATGACATATCAGGGTCTTTAAAGGGCATTGAAAAGTCCACAGAAAGGGCTGTGAAGCTTACACAGCAGCTGCTGACGTTTGCAAAAGGCGGATCACCTGTAAAGAAAATCGCCTCAATTGATAAATTTACGAGAGAAGTCATTGAGTTTGTCCTTCACGGTTCCAATCTGAAATGCGAGTTTGATGTAGGAGATAATCTCTGGGCTGTTGAGATAGATGACGGACAGATGAACCAGGTGATCTACAACCTGATAATCAATGCCCAGCAGACCATGCCGGATGGTGGGACGATAAGGATCGGCATGGAGAATGTAACCCTGGACGAAATGCCTGAAGGCAATAAGACGCAGAAAGCCAGGGAGGATAAATTCGTCAGGATATCCATACAGGACACAGGTGAGGGAATACCTGAAAAAAATCTCTGCAAGATATTCGACCCATACTTCTCCACCAAAGATACCGGCACGGGTCTGGGACTGGCAACTACATATTCAATCATCAGCAAACACAATGGGTATATTACTGTTGATTCAAAAGTGGGTGTCGGTTCCACCTTCACTATTTATCTTCCTGCGTCAACCAAGACACTGCCTCATTCTGATTATAAGGAAGAGCAGGGATGCCCTCATGAAGGGAAAGGATCTGTCCTGGTCATGGACGATGAAGAAATTATCAGGGATCTCCTTTGTGAAATGATTGTCGGCATGGGATACAGGGCGGAAAAGGCAGGGCACGGTCATGAAGCACTCGAGATGCATATGAAGGCAAAACATGAAGGTCAACCCTATGACATCGTGATCATGGACCTCACAATCCCCGGAGGGATGGGCGGCAGGGAAACCATAGCAGAGATCAGGAAGACGGACCCGGATATCAGGGCTATTGTGTCGAGCGGGTATTCGAATGATCCCATCATGGCCGACTATAAAAAATACGGATTTGACGGAGTATTGAAAAAGCCTTTCAAGATAGAGGACCTTCAGAACATGCTTAATGAAATAAGTGGAATAACAGATAGTTCCAAATAAATAACCCTCCAGGATATCAAATCCATTTAAGTTACACCCACATTGAATTTTTTAAGCTGGGTTTATACTAATTTATGCGCTAGAGATGGAATAAGCCGGAATAGCGTGGTGCAGGGATGTTCTGAGCAACTCGGGGCATACGTGCATGATATCGAACATGATATTATTATGATTCAATGAAGCTGACAGGAAAATCGTACCATGGCCATTGCTGACAGACCTAATCTGGTATGTTTCATATCTCTGATGTCGATACTCCCATGTTTACTGTATGCACAGGCAGATACTCCGCGGGAGGCCAGCACCTTTACGTTCTATCAGGAAAACGACCTCTACACCGGTACCGACCGTGACTATACCAGCGGCACCAAGCTGACCTGGATCTCGGCTGACCTCACGGAGTACAGGAAAAATCCAAACATACCGCGCTGGAGTTATCCATTGATCGATGTCCTGCCTTTTGTAAACGAACCAGGGCTCCAGCGGACGCTGTCGCTTTCTATAGGTCAGAACATCTATACGCCTGAAGATATCATGGAATACATTTTGGTTGACGGAGATCGCCCTTATGCAGGGATTTCCTATCTCTCAGTTGGTTTTCACAGCAGAAACAGCCGCAGGATGGATACCCTGGAGTTCGATGTCGGTATTGTCGGCCCTCACTCGTATGCAGAGAAGAGTCATAAGCTGATTCACCGATGGACCAATTCGAAATATCCCAATGGCTGGGAAAACCAGATAAAGGATGAGCCCTTTCTGAATATTTATTATGAGAGAAAGTGGAAAATCCTTCAGTCAAATAACCACGGGTTCGGGGCCGACCTCATCCCGCACACAGGGTGCAGTGTCGGGAATGCACTGACAGCAGTCAATGCCGGGGGGCAGCTTCGTTTGGGATGGAATCTGCCGAATGATTTCGGGACATTCATTATCCGGCCGGGCTCTGATACCAATGCCCCGTTCGATGCACAGGATCCGCGTTTCTACCCCGATCACAAGAGATTCGGCATGCATGCCTTTGCTGCATTTGACGGGTATGCAGTGCTGAGGAACATTGTTCTCGACGGCAATCTCTTCCGCGAAAGCTATCGCGTTGACAAGAAACCTTTTGTGGCAAACCTGGTCTGCGGCATCGGCCTTATTGTCAACCGGTTCAAGATCACCTATGCGTATGTGTACAAGACAAAGGAGTTTGCAACTCAGGATTACAAACAGGTTTACGGAGCAATCACGTTCTCGTACACGTTCTGACTACACCATGCATCCAAGGCCTTGATCTGTTTTTGCATCAAAGAACAAACCTATCCCATACGCCTGACCTTACCGTCCATTATTTTTATCAGTGGGCATAAATATCCACCCAGCTGTCAGCTTTAATGTCCAGATCGAAGTTGTTTATATAGATGTCTCCCAGGGTACCTGCATTTGTACTGTTGAGCGTGGGGCTGCTGTCGAGCTTGACCTCGGCAGTAACCATTGATGAATGCAGACTGAAATCTGTCGGAAACGATATATGAACAACGGTTATGTGTCCGGAGTTAAGATCAGAGTAGACCCCGGATGAAGATGTGGTTATATCTATGGCAAACGTACCGATCACGCTTGTTGTTTCTACAACGATATTCGAAAGGCCGACCCATCCGGCAGATGTTGAGGTCATAAACGGGTTGGTATATGACCCCAGGCCGTCTGAATCTCCCCATGAAACGCAGGAAAGATCGATACGGTCAACGATCGAATACCATGTCATGGTGACTCCTGATTCTCCAGGGTTTCTCCCGTTATATACATCTATGTAGCTGATGGGGTTGATGTATAGATTGAGGTCCCCAAGGTATACATCTCCGAGCTTCTGGTTCAGGTTGTTTCCTTCCGGTCCCAATGCCGCCTCGAGTTCCAATGAATCAAAAGATATTTCAAGTGCACCAAGCCCGAAGCGTACGAAGGTAGCGCCATTGTACATTGATGCATCCTGTGCGACATCGATGGTAACAGGTTTCCACATCGTATTGAAATCGTATCCATTATAAGTATCAGTTGTCCGCGATCTCATGTGAAGGTTTGATATGGATAAGTTGTTGAGCCCCATATATCCGCCGGAGTCTGACCCGGTCTGATCCCAGGGTGCATCGATGCCTGTTGCATCACCCCATGCTGTTGTTCCGATAGAAATATCCAATGTAACGTCAGTATTGATGCTTACTCCTGACTGGCCTGTCACCTCTGAAAGCATACTGTCTGAAAGTGGTGTCATAGCCCGGATGGAAAGAGGCAACATCATGATTGTTAAAAATATCAATACCTTTTTCATAATTCATAGTCTCCTTATCTGATTGATGGTTTAATTACATAACAGTATGTTCAGAATCAGTTTTCTCAGGATTTATGATATAGAAAAAATCAGAAGGGTTTTTCCCGATCTTGCTGTTTTTTGACCCGGGATCTTTTTTATTGAATGGTCTCGGTTAAATATGATGCCGACAAGGATGTGCTTGAAAAACAGTAAGTTACTACGCTGTAGATAGCGTTCTCAAAGAGGCTTCCGCATCTTCCCGTTACCGGACACAGCGAATCCAGAATACGAATCTTCCAGTGAATGTATCTTTGCCGGGCAGTTCGACCGGGTGTCTTGAAGGATCCTATTCTTCCGCCATAGTCTTTAGAAGAGCGGTCAGGAAATCCCACATCTTATCGACACTGGCGATGTCTACACGCTCGGAAGGCGAGTGTGCCTGTTCCACGGTGGGGCCGAGCGAGATCATATCCATGTCCGTGATGCGCTGACCAATCACCGCACATTCCAGGCCTGCATGGATTACCTTTACCAGCGGTGATTTCCCATATCTCGCCTCAAAGGTCTTTTTTGCCTTTTGGAGAACTGCTGATTCAAGGTTCGGCTTCCATGCAGGGTAATCATGATGCTGGGTTACCTGTGCCCCCATAACCCATCCAATGGATTTAACCATGTCGGATACATCCTGAATCGATGAGGTGTAAATGCTGCGCTGATTGGTTGCGAGCTTGAGCCTGATGTTTTCCACGCTGCATATGGCGAGGTTTGTGGAGGTTATAACTATGTTGTCGACAGATTCGTTCAGATTGAGCACTCCATGTGGAAGGATCGAGATCATGGTAAGTATCTTGCCCGTATCTTCGGGAATAATGATCTTTTCCGGGGCAGGTATATCCATGTTAAGACCAAGCATGACCCGGTCTTCTATGCCCTGAAGTTCCTGAGCAAGGGTTGAATTCCATTGAGCTATGGCATCGGATAAACCGGACAGGTTGTTTTCTTTGATATATATAACAGCCCTGGCATCCCGCGGGATAGCGTTGTGTTTGGAGCCGCCCTGAATGGTTGCTAGATGATAGGGGATGGACTCCCTTATGCTCTTCATGAACCTGTTGAGCAGCTTGATTGCATTTCCCCTGCCTTTGTGTATGTCAATGCCGGAATGGCCTCCCTTAAGCCCGGATATGGAGATTTCTGCCGGCACATGATTCTGGCTGGGCTCTGACAGGGTAAGATCCATTGAGATATCGGTATCTCTTCCGCCTGCGCATCCTATATACAAGGTGCAGTCTTCCTCGGAATCCAGGTTGATCAGTGTTTTGCCGGTTATGAACCTTTCTGTGAGCATATATGCCCCGGTAAGACCTGTTTCCTCTTCAATGGTGAAAAGGATCTCCAGATCGGGATGAACAAGACAAGCATCTTCCATGACAGCCAGCATGGCTGCCATGCCGATTCCATTGTCGGCACCGAGCGTTGTTCCGCGGGCCTTTATCCACTTTCCGTCACGGACAAGCCTGATAGGGTCAGTAGTGAAATCGTGAAGGGTTTCCGGATCTTTTTCGCAGACCATATCCATATGAGACTGCAGTATTACAGTCTCTGTTCCGGGTATTCCCTTTTTGAGGACAAGCACGTTGCCTGCGCTGTCTATCCGGTAGTCCAGGGAAAGTCTTTCTGCCGAGCGCACAAGGTAATCCCGGATTCGGTCCTCTTTGCCGGATTCTCTGGGGATACTTGAGACCTCCTGAAAATATCGCCATAACGGCTCTGGTAAAAGACCCTGAATCTCTTTCATATCTTCTCCTCCCGTTCAATATCCCGTGCAATACTCATCGGCCATGCCTTTGCCGGGCCGGGCTGTTTCGTAATCGAATGTCCCATACTATAATCATATTACGGGAATTTGGCCATGCTGAAAACCGATTTCAAAGAGGTCTTGGATTTTACCGGAAAGAATAGGGAGTTATATCACTGTTATTTCTTGACATAGGGGTATTTTCACTTT
This sequence comes from Deltaproteobacteria bacterium, assembly GCA_016934135.1. GTDB lineage: Bacteria > Desulfobacterota > Desulfomonilia > UBA1062 > UBA1062 > DSAD01. The sequence continues at coordinate 10,489 of JAFGTK010000255.1, forward strand.
ATACCTTGCTCATACTGGAATACGAAATTATCAAGCTAACCCACGGTAAACCCTCTGTAAGTTTTCCTGAGGTTTCTGGTAATAGAGTCTTTCCAGAAAAAGCAACAAAGGCCCCTTAACCCTTGCCAGGAGGGGGGTCGAAAAAACGGAGGTATATTCATGGCTACAGGAACAGTAAAATGGTTTAACGAGAAAAAGGGTTTTGGTTTCATCACAGAAGACGGCGGCAACGATGTCTTTGTCCATTACTCAGCAATCAAGGATGAGGGTTTTAAAACACTTACAGAGGGAGAGCGAGTGCAGTTCGAGGTGGTACAGGGGCCTAAAGGTCCACAGGCTTCAAACGTAATGAAAGCTTAATTGTAAAAGAGGGCAGGCTGAAGGCCTGCCCTTTATATATACAATCCATTCGTTTCACAAAGTCCGTAGAAAGAACTGTTGTGAATGTATAGCACTATACTTTTTGACCGGTTATAAAACCGCGGCCTTGAGTCAATCTTCGCGTCAGCCACGCAGGACGAGAAGTTTATGTATCATTCCCTGTAGCTTGTTTAGGAAAAGGGTCCTTTGATATTCCGGACAACTTCATCCAGGATTCAAATGAAAGCGATTCCTTTTCGAGCCGGGCCAGTTTTCTGGACTTTTTGGGAACATCAAGGGGCTCCATAATACCGAAATTGATATTCATGGGCTGGAAGTTTGTATTCTTATCATCGGTAATATATCTTATCAGTGCCCCTGTTGCGGTGTCTGCAGGAGGAGGAGATAAGATCCTGCCCGAAATCCTTGTTGTCACGGCCAGTGCAGCCATGATGCCCATGGCTGCAGATTCCATGTATCCTTCCACTCCGGTCATCTGGCCGGCAAGGAATACCAAAGGGGATCCCTTTAAGCTCAAATCCTGGTTCAGCACCCTGGGGGAGTCGAAATAGGTATTTCTGTGGATACTGCCGAACCGCAGGAAC
>JAFGTK010000256.1 GCA_016934135.1 Deltaproteobacteria bacterium
ACACCTTCCTGGTGGGAGGGTGCATTCGCGACATGCTGCTGGGCCGCAGTCCGTCTGACTTTGATATCGTCACTTTTTGCGATGTGTGGGAAAAAGCCCGGCAGATCAGTGAGAGATTTGCATCTACGGCGTTCTGGATGGATAAAGAAAGGGGAGTCGCCAGGATTGTCATTCATGGTTCCGGCCAAACCATAGATGTTTCAGCGCCAAAGGGAGCAGATATCTGCGCTGATCTGAAAAAACGTGATATTACCATCAATGCCATAGGGTTTGATGCAGCTGCAGGTAAGATCATCGATCCTTTGCAGGGAATCAACGACCTGCGTCATGGGGTAATCAGGGTCATCTGTGAAGAGAACCTCAGAGACGATCCCCTTCGGGTCGTCAGGTGCCTGAGGTTTTCCGTTATGCTGGGGTTTGCCGTTGTCGAGACCACGGACGTGATGCTGAAAAAATATGCACATGAAGTGAAAACGGTCTCTGCAGAGCGGATAAAACAGGAATTTATGAAGGCGCTCTCTTATCCAAGCGGCTCTCGATTCTTCTCTCTCATGGACAGGACAGGGCTGATTGAACCGCTCTTTATCCAGGATGTTTCAACACTTGCGGGCATGGAGGTCTCCTGTATACGGCCCGCGCTCATTATGGCATGCGAGATGGATGGTCTTATCTATGATGCCCGCAAGTCTCTTCCGGGTATAGCCCAGGCCCTTGAAGAGGAGGTGGAAACAGGGTTGTCCCGTGCGGGGCTGTTGCGGCTGATCACCTTTCTCCATGGAATGCATTCAGCCGGGGAAAGAGAAGAAGACCCGTTCGGAGCAAAGATCCCCGAGCCCGCCAGAGAACAACATATACAGCTGGTCCAGGCATTCTGCGGGTCTCTCAAGTTTTCTTCGCCAGCAATGAAGGCCGCAAAGAGCATTGTTTCCTGCCAGGAGCATGCCCGGTATATCCTGAGCCATAATAAGGAACTGACCGGAGCTGAGCTCCACAGTCTTTGCGAAGAGGCATACCCGAACCTGCCGGAGGTCCTTCTTCTTGCCCAGGCAAAAGCAAATATGGGAGGGATAAAAAAAGCTTCAGGCCTGCCTGAACGTATGAATGCGGTATGGAGTTATTATGTGGATACGTATCAGGAGCACAGGCAGTGCCCTCTTATCAGCGGTGACGACGTCATTCACATACTCGGCCTCTCTCCGGGGCCCCGCGTGGGAAAAGTTCTGCGAATGGTTGAAACCGCCCGGGCCGAAGGCATTATAGCCTCGCGTGATGAGGCCATCGAATATCTGCGCACAATAGCTGTCTAGGATTATCTGCGAACCCGGAAAAGAGATCGGTCTTTACCCTTAATATAAATCCTGTGTTGATGGTTTCAATTCACGGTGAACTTTGGTATAGAATGTAATCATGAAAGTTGAATCGTGGATGATAAAAGATCTTGTCACCATTGGCCGGGAAGCGGGCATTCGTGATGCACTTATGGTGATGAAGAAGCATTCCATCCGGCATCTTCCTGTTGTCGAAAGCGGTCTGTTTGTTGGGCTGGTTACCTCGGGGGATTTAAAACAGGCGATCCTGGCATCCATGCTGGAAACACTCAAGGTTAGCGATGTCATGATCCAAAATCCCTATACCATTAGCAGAGAGACCTCGCTGGAAAAGGCCGCCCGCATTATATATGAAAAAAATATCGGCTGTCTTCCGGTTGTCGAGGAAGGAAAGATCCTGGGCATTATCACGGTCAAGGATATCCTCAAGGCATTTATCGATATCATGGGTGTACTGAAGGCCGGGGCCCGCATCGATGTTATCCTGAAAAGCGTTCACGGCTCGTTTGACGAGGTGGTTTCCATTATCGAACAGGAAGGCGGTTATATCATCAGTGCGGGGATGTCCATCAACGGGGATGAAAACTCCCATCACTTCCGTGTATCCGGAGGAAACACCACGGCTATTGCTGAAGAGCTCACCAAGCTGGGGTATCGGGGTGTCAGGATTATTGAGTAAGGCCCAGACCCGATAATACCTCTTCAGGCCCGATTCCGTCCAGACAGAGCACCTTTATCCTGCTTTTCTCTCCATGGGTAATGGAGATCTTGGATTTCGCTATATGAAGACGTTTTGAAATGTACTTTACCAGTGCCTTGTTCGCCTTGCCCTCGACGGGTGGTGCGCTTAAGTGAACACAGAGCATATTATCTTTTATGCCGTCTATACTGTCCTTCTTTGCATTGGGATGAATTTTACATTCAAGGATCGTAGAGCTGCCGTCACTGTGAATCCACATCCTTGATCTCCCGGATCCAGTTCTGGTAGGAATTGAGCACAGATTTGATCTCGGAAATGAGAGCAGACCTCTTGGCGTTCAGGTCCAGGATTTCCTGCTGAAGAGACGCCTTATTCTGCTGGGCTTCCATGATGACCTCATTGGCTTTTTGCTGGGATTCTTCAAGGATTTCGCTGCCCTTGTTTTCCGCTTCCCCGATCTTGATCTGCGCCTGCTCCTCAAGCACGGCTGCCTGTTTTTGAGCCTCGGCAACGATCCTGTTGCCCTCATCCTGCGCTTTTTGTATCTTTTCGTCTGAAAACTGTTTGGCCGACAGGAATATATCTTCGAGGTCTTTCTGTTTGTTCTTCAGGATCTCCAGTTCACTTTTCAAAAGGGTGTTTTCTTCCATCAGCTCTTCCAGGTCCTCGGCGATGTCGATTAAAAAATTTGTCACTTCGTCCTTGTCAAATCCGGAAAATTTAACCTTAAAGCGCTGTTCGCGAATCATTTCGGGCGTTAATTGCATCAGAATCCCCCTTGTAATTTTAGCCTCACCCCTGCTGCGATGATGCCTTTTAATACAACTGAATTGATAAAGAGTATAATAAAGACGACAACCACCGGAGAGAAGTCGAACCCCCCGTAACTCAGCGGCAGTCTTCTCCGGAGCCAGGAGAAAACAGGTACGGTAACGGCAGAAAGGAACCTCACGATGGGATTATACGGACTCGGATTCACAAAGGTGAGCAGGGCGGAGATAATGACCACCCACATATAGAAATTCAGGAGAATATATATCGACTGACCTAAGCCGATAAGAATGTTGGGAATGATGTTTCCCTGCTCCATCAGCGATTTGACCAGGGCTATGTCCAGGAAGATGATCCCTGCGATGACAACCAGCGGAGAAAGGTCCAGCCCCGATATCTTCAGGGGAAGGCGGCGTCTCAGCCATAAAAATACCGGATCCACGGCGCTGCGTAAAAAGCGGACGACTTGATTGTGCGGATCAGGATTGACCCAGGAGATCAGGGCGCCGATTATGACTATCCAAAGATACACGGTGAGCAGGATGTGGAGTATTTGCCCCATCATCGGAAGAACATTGTTCGCTACATACATGCACACCTCCATAATCACGAAAAAACTCTTTTATAGTACATGTATTGCTGATTTCACCGTTGAATTGCAAGGTGTTTTCGCCATTGCCCGGGATTTTTCTGTTCTTTGCAGGATGCGGCAACACCATACTTGCTTTTCCCAATAAAGCTCTGATAAAGCAAAAGAGTGAAGTTGAAAAAGGTTGAAATCAAGGGGTTCAAATCCTTAGCAAAAAAGATCTCTCTGACGCTCGCAGACGGCGTCACCTGCATCGCAGGGCCGAACGGGTGCGGCAAGAGCAATCTCATCGATGCCATACGATGGGCGCTGGGGGAGCAATCCATCCGGTCTCTTCGCGCCGGGTCAATGAGTGATGTGATCTTTGCAGGAACCCAGGATACCTATGCGGGGTCCATGGCCCAGGTAACCCTTGAATTTGTCCGTGACGG
>JAFGTK010000257.1 GCA_016934135.1 Deltaproteobacteria bacterium
CTCCCTCCGCAGTATCTTTCCGACAGCACTCTTGGGAAGCTCATCGATGAATTCTATGAGCTGCGGCACCTTGTAGGATGCAAGTTTCTGTCTGCAATAGGCTATGATCTCCTCTTTCCCCAGGGTCTCGCCCTGCCTGAGCACCACGTATGCCTTCGGGGCCTCACCCCGGTAATCGTCTGCCACACCAATGGTACAGGCCTCCAGTATCATGGGATGCTCAAAGAGGACCTCATCGATCTCCTGCGGAAATACATTGTATCCGCTTGCCACGATCATATCCTTTTTTCTGTCTACGATCGTCAGATAACCGTCTTCATCCAGAAATCCGATATCACCTGTGTAAAGCCACCCGTCCTTCAGCACTGCAGCTGTCTCTTCGGGTTTCTTATAATAGCCCTTCATGACCTGCGGACCTCTGAAGGCAATCTCCCCTGTCTGCCCGAGATCCATGTCTTTGGATCCATCGTCTACATCCACGATCTTCAAATCAGTGCTGGGCAGAGGAATGCCCACAGTACCAGGCTTCGTCTCCCCCCTCCATGGTGATGCAGTGCCCATCGGGGTGATCTCCGTAAGGCCATACACATTTATTATATCACCGCCAGTCAGGGATTTGAGCCTGTTGGCCGTGTCCACGGACAATGGAGCAGCACCGGCAATAAACCCTTTTATAAAGGTAAGATCCAGGTTCAAAAACCGTTTGTCATTCAACAGCCCCACGAAAATGGTCGGTACTCCAGGAAGATACGTGGGTTTGAATTTCTTGAGCAGCTCGATAATGACCCCGGGTTCGGGCCGGGGAACAAGTATGTCGGTACTTGCACCGAAGATGCACAGGTTCTGAATACCGGTAAACCCTGCAGAATGAAAGAAGGGAAAGATCGCAAGCATGCTTTCCCGGCCTTCCTTCAGATCATAAAACCAGTGCCTTAACTGCTGGACATTGCAGGACATGTTCGCATGGGTGAGCATTACCCCTTTACTTGCCCCGGTAGTTCCGCCTGTGAATATGAGCGCACCTGTTTCATCCCACTCAGCTGCATTTTCAACAGGGGTATCGGGATACCTGCCAATGAGATCCATGAACTCGTATACCCCCGGCTGTGGTTCAATCTTCCGGTACATCTGTTTCTTCACATAAGGAAACAGCTGTTTTTTCGGAAATGGAAGGTAATCGTTTATATGACAGACAATTATAGTCCTGATCTTTGTCAGGTCCTTTATCTTCAGTGCCCTGGGAAGAAGCAGATCAAGTGTTATAAGCACCTCTGCATCGGAATCATCAAGCTGACAGGCAAGCTCCCGTTCAGTGTAGAGCGGGTTGTTCATGGATGCCACTGCACCGATTCGAAAGGTTGCATAATTTGCTATGACCACCTGCGGGATATTCGGAAGCAGCATGGCCACCTTATCCCCCTTTCCAACACCGAGACCTGCTAACGCTTTTGCAAATGAATTCACAAGAGAGTCGAGCCTGCTGTAAGTGATCCTTTTTCCCATGTAGATCAATGCCTCGGTCCCGGGAAAATTCCGGGCAGACCGCGCAAGGACCTCGGGCATGGTAATACGCTCAAAATCCAGTTCATTCGGGACATCCGGACTGTAGCTCCTGTGCCAGACTCTTTCAAAGCCCATAGACCACCTCCTCTTGTTTGTCAGAGATGCATTACACGTGATGAGTTAATATTATTGTATTATAATATGACAATTATAATTTATCAGGAATTCAATGTCAATCAGTCTATTCAATTGACAACTCCCGCAAAGTCATATAGTTTCTATTCATAGAAACAAGGAGGATGCGACATGATCATCATCTTGAAGCCTGAAGCAACGAAACAAGACGCCGACGAGATCCTTGCGCAGATAGAATCCGTAGGCCTCAAACCGCTGTATATGCCGGGAACCGAGCGCACGGTCCTGGGAGCTATAGGCGATGAACGCAAACTCGGCAGCCTGCATCTCGAAAGCCATCCCTGCGTTGACCGCATCACCCCCATACTTACACCCTATAAGCTGGTGAGCAGAGAGAGCCATCCCGCCGACACGCTCGTGGATATCGGCGGTGCTATGGTCGGTGGAAAGAGGTTTACCATCATAGCAGGCCCGTGCGCCGTGGAAAGCCCGGAGCAGATGCTCCTGACCGCGCAGGCTGTAAGGGATACAGGCGCCCACTGCCTTAGAGGCGGGGCATACAAACCCCGGTCCAGTCCGTACAGTTTCCAGGGCCTTGGAAAGCAGGGGCTTGAAATACTCCATGATGTCTCTGAAAAGGTAGGGCTGCCAGCAGTAACCGAGGTTATCGAGACAGAGGATGTTTCCCTGGTCGAAAAATATGCAGCTGCCTTTCAGGTAGGCGCCAGAAACATGCAGAATTTCCGGCTCCTGAAGGCCCTGGGGAAAAGCCGCAAACCCGTAATCCTGAAACGGGGCATGTCAGCAACTGTCGAAGATCTGCTTCTTGCTGCGGAATATATAGTATCCGAGGGAAACCCCAAGGTAATCCTCTGCGAACGGGGAATCAGGACCTTTGAGACAGCAACACGAAATACCCTGGACTTGAATGCCATACCCTATATCAAACAGCACAGCCATCTGCCGGTCATTGTTGACCCTTCGCACGGTACAGGGGTCCGTGAATATGTAACACCCATGGCCAAGGCAGCTGCTGCATGCGGCGCAGACGGTCTGATCGTCGAGGTTCACAACGATCCCAAGTCTGCACTGTCAGACGGTCACCAGTCTCTGGACCCGGATCAGTTCATGAGATTCATGGATGAAATCAGGCCGTTTGTCCAGGCAGCCGGGAAGGAGCTTTAGGGATCAATATCCGCCTGCCTGCGCAAGCCACGCAAGCCATGTTGTTCGCAGGCTCCTGATCCCGGGAAAGTCTTCCCTTTCAGCTACTTGGGTCAGGGAAGACAGGCCTGGACTTAGTGAACTGTCGTTACGGGTTTGGGATCAACCGTTGAGAGTCTCCTGACCTCATCAGGTAAAATGTTCATATTACGGAACGCATCCTGCTTCGAGAAGATTTCCTACCTTCCGGTTTTGAATGAGATCGTAAATAGAGCATAAAGGATCATTATTGTTTCATGATCATTATATCTCATTTCTATTTATCCAGTTACCTGACATTATCATTCCTTGCTTCTCACCTTAAAACCTTGTAAAAGCACATCTGCAAAACATTAAGGAACATTTTCGTCTCACACCCGGAAAACAATACAATTATGAATCTCTTTTCCTGTTATCTTTTTCCTTGTTAAGTATCATATCGTTTTGATATCAACATGTTATCCCGCATGGAACCAGTTTTGCTATACTTGCCCCGATCTCTTGGTACAGCTGAAACACATAAACAGAGGAGGAGTACGTATGTCACAGATTCAGGGTGCTGATACCGCCTTTATTTTGATTGCTGCCGCACTGGTTCTACTCATGACGCCAGGGCTCGCGATCTTCTATGCAGGCATGGTTCGCAGCAAAAATGTACTGGGAACCATTATGCAGAGCTTCATCATGATATCGGTAATCAGCATTGAATGGGTTTACATCGGGTACAGCATGTCTTTCGGGCCTGACGTGATTGGCATTATCGGGGATCTCTCATGGTTTGCGCTCAGGGGTGTAGGGGCTGCACCAAGCCAGGACTACGCATCAACTATACCACACATCGTCTTTATGGTCTTTCAGTGCATGTTCGCAGTAATCACACCGGCACTGATAACCGGTGCGTTTGCCGAGCGTATGCGTTTCGGGCCTTTTCTCATCTTCAGCCTGCTATGGGCCATCATCGTGTACAATCCCGTCTGTCACTGGGTATGGGGTTCCGGAGGCTGGCTGAACCGCCTCGGTGTCCTCGACTTTGCAGGAGGACTGGTCGTGCACCTGTCGTGCGGGGCAGCGGCACTGGCAACTATTCTCGTATTGAAACCAAGAAGGGGGTATGGAAAAGAGAATTTTCTTCCTCACAATCTGCCCATGACACTGATCGGTGCCGGACTGCTCTGGTTCGGATGGTTCGGTTTCAATGGAGGGAGTGCACTGGCTGCCAACGAGATTGCAGGAAATGCCTTTGTGGCCACCCACCTCGGCGGCATGTCCGGCATGGCCACGTGGGTTATTTCGGAATGGCTTCACAGAGGAAAGCCGACAACTCTTGGTGCAGCTTCAGGGGCTATAGCCGGCCTTGCAAC
>JAFGTK010000258.1 GCA_016934135.1 Deltaproteobacteria bacterium
ACACCGCTCTTCCCGCGAATATCCCTCGCATCCGAGGTTCCTGCAGCTTCCGAGTACTACCGGCAGCTTTCGCCGCTTATCGAACATTCAAAGACAGACAGAGAGATTTTCAGGCATCTCAAGCAGGATCACTACAGTAAACGATCAATAGATGACGACCTGTCATCGAAAATATTCGATAATTACCTTGAAGATCTGGATCCGGGCAGGATCTTTTTTCTCGCATCCGATATCGAAGCATTCGAACCCTACAGGGACAAGCTGGATGATGCCTTGAAAAACGGCGACCTGGATGCTGCATTCAATATATATAACCGCTATAAGTTACGCTACATAGAAAGGCTTGTTTATCTTATCAGGATCATGGAAGAATCCATGCAGGACATAAATTTCTCCCTGGATGAATCCATTTTGACGGACAGGACAGACGCACCATGGCCTGTTAACAAGCCTGATCTAGAACATCTGTGGAAAAAGGCCCTTAAAAGCGACATCCTCAATCTCATGCTCGACGGGAAATCAAATGACGAGATCAAGGAGATGCTCCTGAAGCGGTATCGCAGCCAGCTCAACAGGGCTCAGCAGTCCAACAGCGAGGATGTGTTCCAGCGGTACATGAACTCGTTTACCAGCACCTTTGATCCGCATTCACAATATTTCTCACCCAGGATCTCGGAAAATTTCAATATCAATATGAGCCTCTCTCTTGAAGGCATAGGGGCCATGCTCACTACGGACAACGACTATACCAAGGTCGTACGTCTGGTCCCGGCCGGACCTGCTGACAAGGCAGGCGAACTGAAGCCGGATGACCGGATTATCGGTGTCGGCCAGGACACCGACGGAGAGATCGTCGATGTAGTAGGCTGGCGCCTCGATGATGTTGTAGACCTTATTCGCGGACCCAAAGATTCCACAGTCCGTCTGTTGATCATACCGGCAGATGCCATCGACGATCACCTCACAAAGGTCATCAAGATTGTCCGCAATACCGTGAAACTCGAAGAACAGGCTGCAAAAAGTGAGATTATCCCTATGACAAGGGGTGAGACCGAGTACAGACTGGGGGTGATAACAATCCCCACATTCTACCTCGATGTCGATGCCCTGCGCTCGGGAGACAGAAACTACAAGAGCACGACAAGAGATGTCAGAAATCTGCTTGCCGAGCTTGAATCTGAAAACATAGACGGGGTTATTATAGATCTTCGTGATAATGGAGGAGGTTCTCTGCAGGAGGCCAACTCCCTCACCGGCCTGTTCATCAGGCGAGGCCCGGTTGTCCAGATAAAACATGCAAATGAAAAGGTGGAAAAACTCTATGACCGCGACCCCAGAATCTTCTATACAGGCCCTCTGGCTGTCGTTGTAAACAGGCTGTCGGCATCAGCTTCAGAAATCTTTGCAGGAGCAATGCAGGATTACGGCAGGGCTGTCATAATCGGTGAAGATACCTTTGGTAAGGGCACGGTACAGACACTTGTAAACCTCGAGAGAGGTCAGCTGAAACTTACCTCTGCAAAATTCTACCGCATCTCAGGAGGAAGTACACAGCATAAGGGGATCACCCCGGATATCCTGTATCCAAGCATGTACGACAAGGTAAAGATCGGTGAAGACTCATATGAAGAGGCCCTTTCCTGGGATACAATCAGCGGCGTTACACATGAAAAGTATATGGATTTCTCCACGCTCATACCTCAGCTTAACGAACTGCACAACAAAAGGATTGCTGACAATGCCGACTACCTTTATCTTCAGTCCATGCTGGATTACCTGAAGACCCTGCGGCAGAAACAGTACCTATCTCTGAACAGGCAGAAACGCGAACAGGAAAAGATCCAGGCTGAGAAAAAAAGGCTCGAGCTTGAAAATATGCGCCGCCGGGCAAGAGGGCTGCCACTGATTTCTAATATCGAAGAAGTTGACGACATGGACAACGAAGAAGATGACAAGGCTGCAAAGGATGACCCTGTACTGATCGAGAGCAGCAACATCCTTGTCGATCTGATAACACTTATCGACCAGCCTGAAGACAATGAACCGGTAGTCCGGGCACATTAAGTTTTCTTCACCCTATGACGATCGATCCACAAAGGATTGACCTTTACTATATGATGAACGACTTAGGAGGATAGAATATGAAAAGAATCATGGTCATGTTGATCTGCGTGTTCGTACTTGCCCAGCCGGCCTATACGCAGAAGCTATATAGAATCTCGGTTCTGCAGGTATCAAAGATCCAGGTATTTGAGAATGCGTATGACGGATTCATGGAAACGCTTAAAACCCAGGGCATTGTCGAGGGTGACAACCTTGTTGTCTCAAGACACATTATCGATGCAGACCTCGATGCAAACATCTGGGAAAAGGTGGGCATCCTGTTCAAGATCAAAAAGGCAGCCGGCAGGATTGTAGATGAACATCCCGACCTGGTCCTGACAATCGGCACACCTGCCACGAAATATTCCAGGGACAAGATCATAAAAGCGGGAATCCCCATGGTATTTACCAGTGTTGCAAATCCTGTTGCAGCCGGGTGTGTATCAATGACGCAGGCCGGCCCCGGATGTACGGGCGCTACCATATATATCGATCCATATGACGTAATCAAGATTGCCCGCCTGGCACTGCCGAAGATGAGAACCATGGGTATTATTCACTGTGATGACGACAATGCTGTGGCCTTTGCTGAAGAGGCAAAGGGAAAGGCTGCAAAGCAGGGAATACGTGTGGTTTCGAAACAGGTGGGCAAATCCGACAAGATAGGGCCTGCAGCCATGGAGCTTATAAAACAGGGCGTGGACATGTTCGGTATTCCGCCCGACACCTATTATGCCCTGCGGGACAACGAGCCGTCCAAGGAACTGCTCGCCATCACCCATGAAAACCATATACCTGCCATTGCCTTCATGACCAGCGGATCAAAGGGCTGCATCCTCTATATCGGACCGAGCCTGAGGACGAACGGGGAAATCTCCGGGCAGCAGGCTGTGAAAATCCTTAAACAGGGTGTAAGACCTGAAGAGATTCCCATAGGCAGGCAGGAAAATCTCTCTATCCTAACGGACACCGATGCACTGAAAGATCTGGGCATTGATGTCCCCCTTGAGATACTGCAGCTGGCAAAACCGTTTACAGAGTCATCCTGACAACTCGAAGCAGGCATAGAACCAAAAGGCTTTCCCGTGATTGCTGTTGCATCATGGTTTTCATCCACATTTTGCGTTAGAGAAGGAATAAAACCTGTGGGAGCGGCTTCATCCGCGATTACGTCACAATCAGTAGAAATCCAATCGCGGCTAAAAGCCGCTCTTACAGAAAAAGTCCAAGTGCGGATATTATACACCTTGTGAGCATGATGGACACCAGAAACGCTATGAACAATATTTCATTTTGAATACATCTCTTTTTATGTTTTCCATTAAAATTTCCGTAATACATCTATGATATGAGAGAGAAAACAAACCGGATCCGTTTCAGTCTTTCCATCTCTTCCGATATGTACCTGAGTTACTATCGGGGAGAAGCCGAATATGTGTTCACCCGATCTCATGAAGGGAAGAGCGTGAAATTCCCTGCCAGGTATCTGCGCAAATTCGTTACACACGAAGGGATATCCGGTGAATTTGAGATCGAGTTTGACCATAACAACCGGTTGAAGGACATGCGTCGGATCAGATAGTTTCCCGGATGGTATGTTAAAGGTATTACCAATCTCTAAGGCGTCATATATGGATAATTTCTGTAGTCATGTATGAAGGCATTGATATGTTATAAAAAATTTATGTGAAATACAGCAGCAAACATGATACGTGAAAACGTGATATAAATGTTAAAGGAAGAGGTCATGAATATTCTCGTTACAGGCGGGGCCGGATATATCGGAAGTCATACCTGCATAGAACTCATAGATGCAGGATACAAGGTTGTCGTTGTCGACAACCTCTCCAACTCAAAATTCGAATCTCTAAAGAGGGTTCAGGAACTAACCGGGAAGACAGTAGAATTTTATGAAGTTGATCTTCTCGAGAAGGTCTCGCTTAAGAGCATCTTCCAGAGGCACACGATTAATGCGGTGATCCACTTTGCAGGGCTCAAGGCTGTAGGGGAATCCGTAACCATACCGCTGAGCTACTACCACAACAATATTACAGGGACACTTAACCTGTGCGAGGTCATGAAAGACCACGGGGTGAAAAATCTTGTTTTCTCTTCATCCGCAACAGTCTACGGCGATCCTCATACCGTACCCATAAAGGAGGATTTTCCT
>JAFGTK010000259.1 GCA_016934135.1 Deltaproteobacteria bacterium
ACCCTTGCTTTAAGCGTTATCAAGTTCCTTATGGTCCCTGCCGCAGCATTTCTTGTTCTTTCAATCGTGAATATGGAAAGCAATGTTGAGGCAGTCATATTAATCCAGTCATTCATGCCGGCTGCGATATATTCTGTTGTAGCTTCTGTCCTGTTTGATCTCGATACAAGACTTGCCTCGAATTTATTCGTGCTGAACTCAATTGCTTTTCTTATACTCGTTCTGCCTTTGCTATTTATTTTCCGCGGGTATATCTTTGCGGGGTTACTATAGGATACTTGAGGAGTTGTACATGAAATCACGCAACACGATCGATGCCGCTGTGTTTGACTTCGGCGGGGTGCTCGCAGATGAGGGATTCAGAAACGGTCTGTATGCCATTGCCAGGGCAAATAGCATAGATCCTGAAGGATTTGCCGTTCAGGCCCGGGAGCTTATCCACTCTTCGGGATATCTGACCGGGGAGGGTGATGAACATTCATATTGGGATGCACTGCGCGCACGCACCGGCATTTCAGGCAGTGACAAAGACCTTCGAGATACAATTCTTACGCGATTCACCCTGAGGGAGTGGATATTTGATGTGTTGAGAAAACTCAAGCGTGAGGGCGTCAGACTGTTCATCCTGAGTGACCAGACAAACTGGCTCGATGAGCTGGAAGAAAAACACCATTTTTATCATTTCTTCGAAAGGGTCTTTAACAGTTATCACATGGGAAAATGTAAAGAGGATCAATCCCTTTTCGAAGATGTTCTGAAAATTCTGAACCTTAATCCCGATGCAGTGCTATTTGTGGATGACACAAAGGAGCACATTGAACGTGCAAACACTGTTGGTCTCAACACGATCTGGTTTCAGGGGAAGGAAGACTTTCTCGAAAAGATGAATCAGTTCTTGCAGGAACCGACAGATCCTCATAAATGCTGACCTAGGATACCCCGTACTTCTTCAGTTTCTTGTGCAGTGTCATGCGGGTAATGCCAAGGCGGCGAGCGGCCTCGCTTTTATTGCCCCCGGATGCTTCGAGCGTATTGAGAATGGTAGCCTTTTCCACCTCGTCAAGGGGAAGTTCGGCATTGATCTCTCTGTGTGCCTCAACGGGTTTTTCATCGGAAGGTATAATAGGCAGGTCCTGCGCGGCAAGGTAATCGGAATTGGACAGAACGACGGCGGACTCGATAGTATTCATGATCTCTCGTACATTGCCGGGCCATGCATATCTGATGATCCGGTCCATTGCCTGAGGCGTGAATCCTTTTATACCCTTGTTGTTTTTCTGCGAGAACATCTTGATGAAATGTTCTGCAAGAAGAGGAATGTCTTCTCTTCTTTCCCGCAGAGGCGGAACCTTGAGCGTGATGACATTCAGGCGATAGTAGAGGTCTTCCCTGAAGTTCCCGCTTCTTACCTCTGCAAGGAGGTCTTTATTGGTTGCAGCGATAATCCGCACATCTACCCTGATCACGTCTTCTCCGCCGACCCTGGTAAACTCTCTTTCCTGGATCACCCGCAGCAGTTTTGCCTGCATGTTCAGTGATATCTCGCTTATCTCATCCAGGAAAAGACTTCCCATGTGCGCCTGACGGAAACAGCCTTCTCTGCGCCTTATCGCACCAGTGAAGGCCCCCTTTTCATGGCCGAACAGCTCTGACTCGAGCAATCCTTCAGAAATAGCGGCGCAGTTCAGTTTGATAAACGGATGATCCTTTCTTGGACTGTTGAAATGTATTGCCCCGGCAACCATCTCCTTGCCGGTTCCGCTCTCTCCGGTGATCAGTACTGTAGCATCCGATGCTGCTGCCTTTGATGTTGTCTCAAGCAGATTGATCATGGATGGGCTTTTACCTATAATGTTTCTGCTGTCGAAATGTTCACCTATGATCTCCTTGAGAATGCGATTTTCCTCCCTTAGTTTACTGTGGTCCATTGCCTGTTCCATCTTTATGCGCATCTCATCGAAATCCAGCGGTTTTGTGAGATATTCATATGCTCCCTTTTTCATTGCCTCAATCGCGGATTCTATTGAAGAATATGCGGTCATGATAATAACCGGTATGGCAGGGTTTATGCCTTTGATGGCATCTAGTGCCTCAATGCCCGATACCTTTACCATCCGTATATCCATGAGTATCAGGTCAAAAGGCCTCTTGTTCACAAAGGCTATTGCGGTTGAGCCGTCATCCGCTTCATAGACACTGTAGCCCCATCCGCCAAGGAGTGTCTTCAGCATGGTCCTGTGACCTGTGTCATCGTCTACTACAAGAATATCTCGTATCTTCTCCATTGATTACACCTTTTTATGAGCAGGCAGCGTTATCGTAAACCTGGTGCCCGTACCCTGAGTGCTTTGAACCTGTATCTGGGCTGAATGTGCTTCCACTATTTTATGTACAATTGCCAGTCCGAGACCGGTGCCGGATTGTTTGGTCGTATAGTACGGATCGAATATGCGGCTGATATCCTCCCTGGGTATGCCGTGCCCGGTATCCGAGATATGAAGCGAGACCGTGTCGTTTGCCTTGTCTTCCTCGATCGATACAGACAGAGTGCCGCCCCCTTCCATGGCTTCGAGTGCGTTCAGAAAGATATTGAGAAGAACCTGCCCCAGTTTGTCAGGATCGATGAAGGCAAATACAGCCTCTTTCGGAATGCCGTCCTTTTTAATGCTGATATTCTCTGAAACAGCCTGAGATATGATTGTATCGAGAGTATGGTTTACAATATCATTGACGCAGATCTCTTTTCTCTGCACATTCATGGGGCGTGCGAACTCCAGAAGCTGACCGATAACCCTGTTCAGACGTTCCACCTCTCTGATCATCACGTCAGCGGTTTTCTGGTCTTCAGGGACATCGCGATAACGTTCCTTGAAATAGGTGGCAAAGCCCTTGATTGAGCTCAGCGGGTTCCTGATTTCATGGGCAATTCCTGCAGCCAGGCTGCCCAGGGATGCGAGACGTTCCCTTTGCTGCACCTCTTTTTTCAGATGAGCAATCTCCGAGATGTCCCTCAGAAGGATAATATGGCCCAGAAAAGTATTTTCATCATCCTTTAAGATGCCGGCACTCGCTTCGTACATGGTTGTTTTTCCATGGATAGTACACTGGATCTCTTTTACTATTATATCCTGTTCTCCTGTGATGTCTGATATCAGGTCGACTATCTGAGGAGGGAGAAGATCACCCGCAGGCCTGCCGACAGAATCATCATGAGAGATCATGAGCATCTTCTCCGATGCATCGTTAATGGTCATGATCTTTCCATTGTCTCCGATAAAAAGCAGCCCTACCGGCATGTTCTCAACAATGTTGTCCGAAAAGGCCTTTATTCTGGAAAGGCTTGCCCGTGCAGAGCGATAGTTCTGCGCAATGATAATCGATATGATTCCCGAGAGCCCCAGCAGAAGCAGTATGATCGCTATCACTATGCTCTGGGAGGCACTCTCTTTGTTCGTTTCTACAATCGGGTCCATATCAAGACCTAAAAATATCGTCAAATCAGGCTGTTTGCGTGTTTCAGAGAACATGTATGAATAAAACCAGTCGTGAGACATCATCCTCCCATGGCTAAATGCTCTGCCCTGCGAAGGTATGAACCTCCTGTATACCTCGAACACGGGTTTCCCGTCGGAGCGGAGAAGCTGCCTTGCCTGTATCGATTCCTTGATACTCGTGAAATCCAATTCAGCGCCATGGCTTTTTCCTATGTTCATGGGCAGATTATGGGCAACGATCTTTCCCTCCTGGTCGGTTATGAGGATATAGAGGATGTCTGGTTGTTCAGCAGTTTCCATGATGAGCCTCTGCACCTGCACGCCGCTCCAGTTCATCCCCATGCCTGTTCTTGTACCTGCCTCAAAAGAGCGTATCAGTGCCGCCCCTTTTTCTGTAAGCAGCATGATCATATTGGCCTGCTGCGTCTGGATATCCTTTATTGTCATGAAGGCAAGTATTGGCGCCATGATGATAAATGACCCGGCTATAACCCAGGGAGATATCCTCATCAGGCTTTGATTTGCTCTCGTTTCCTTTTTTCTCATATCGTTTGTCTGCATTGTTGGAATACAAGTACCATGCCATATGTAATAGGCGTATATTTGCCTTAGTTCACCATTGTTCACCACT
>JAFGTK010000260.1 GCA_016934135.1 Deltaproteobacteria bacterium
TATCCTGGTGAGCTGGGATCTCGGACCGTACTGGTCTCTGCAGGAGGATGCCGATGCGGACGGGGTTGTCGATACAAGGGACAACTGTCCGTATCTGGCCAATGATCAGACGAATTCGGACGGTGACGATTACGGAGATGCATGCGACAACTGTCCGTATGCGGCAAACAACGATCAGGACGATACCGATGGTGACGGAATCGGAGATGCCTGTGATGATGATGTCGACGGCGATGACATTGATAATGCGTCGGATAATTGCCCCTTTATAAGCAATTCGCTGCAGGTGGACAATGACAGCGATTCAATAGGTGATCTGTGCGATGAGGATGACGACAACGACGGCATACCGGACAGTGTGGATAACTGCAGCAAAGAACCGAACATAGACCAGGCCAACCATGACTTCTACATGGTGGGCGATACACAGGGAGACCTGTGTGACGATGACTGGGACAATGACGGCTTTGCCGATGCAGTTGACCTCTGCGTGCGATGCCGCAGCGATGAAAACACGGATTTCGATGGCGACGGTGTCGGAGATGTGTGCGACAACTGCCCCCGCGTTTACAATCCGGATCAGGCGGATTCGGATCAGGATGGAAAAGGAGACATGTGCGATGATTAACCGACAGGTGCTGATACGCATTGTCGTATTTTCCCTGCTGCTTCTTTTCGGGTGCTCCAAATCTCCTGATCTCGAGTGGGCACAGTCCCGTTCAAAGGCAGTCCTGAGCGGCTCCTTTCTGACAGAAAGCCCTGATGAGATCAATTTTCCGGTCAAGGTGCTCTTTGCCATCGACTGTTCCCTGAGCATGGGGGACGAGGAATTCGGAATTGAGGCCGGTTCCGACCCGTATTTCCTGAGGATAGAAGCTGTTCGGGATTTTATCGATGAATACAACAGCAATGAAGACACTTCGTTTGCAGTCATGCTGTGGAGCAATACCGTGTTTGAATCCACAAACGGTTTCACCAAGGACCCGGTGGTTCTCGATGCCATCCTGACCGATGTGCACAACGATACGACAACGGATTATCTCGGTACTCTCGACGAGATCTTTGTGGATCTGCGCGATGACATTGTCAATTCAAATGAGGATGACAGGATCAGGTCAAAGTATATCGTGGTGTTCTTGAGCGACGGCGTTCCCAATGCCCAGGGGCAGTCGCAGGCTGATGCGGATATATGGAACAGTGTGGAAGATATTACGGACATGACTGACGAGTATGGTGTAGGATCGTTCAATTTCCATACCTTCCTTCTGCTGGGAAACTTCGGTGAGGATGCATCGGGCCAGGCCCAGCAGGCAGAGGCCGAGACGACGCTTTCCGGAATGGCTGAGAGGGGAAACGGCCAGTTCAGACTTTTTGAGAACGCCCAGGCCATTGATTTCATCAATATCGTGGATATGCGCCTGACCGTCGAGTATGACGTTAAATACCTCGTTGCATACAATTACAATGTCAGGCCCGGTATCGAAAAGGTGTACACGGACAGCGACGCGGACGGGCTCAGTGATGCCGAAGAGCTGCAGTATGGTACGGATCCTGCCATGCGGGACACCGATTCAGACGGATTCAGCGATTATTTCGAGATCAAGGTAAGCTCTCCCGGGCATGAGCTGGACCCTCTGGACCCGACCGACAGCAATTGTGATGCCGGAGCAGTGGGCATAGATTCCGACAATGACGGCCTGTGCGACTGTGAAGAGTATGTCAAAGGGACAAACCGCCTTGTAGTGGATACGGATGCAGACGGCATTCCGGACGGCATAGAATTCCTGACCGGAACAAACCCTCTGGAGATTGAGCATACCACTGACACTGATTTTGACGGGACTGTAGACTGGCTTGAGGTGCAGAGGCACAGTAATGTCACATCCAATGATCCCTTGATCAGGCAGCGCAACAGTTATTCGTACGATATCCGTGACAGGGGGCTGGTGCAGATCAATCAGGGTACCGAGATGGAATCATATGTAAGGCGGTTCGATTTCACGGTGTCCAACATCGATCTGGCGGGTACCCTCGGACATACAGACCCGGACGGCACAATATGGCACTCAGGAGATAATCTGATCCGGTTTTTCCTTGCCGAGGTG
This sequence comes from Deltaproteobacteria bacterium, assembly GCA_016934135.1. Classification (GTDB taxonomy): domain Bacteria; phylum Desulfobacterota; class Desulfomonilia; order UBA1062; family UBA1062; genus DSAD01. The sequence goes on from JAFGTK010000260.1 coordinate 2,106, forward strand.
CCGGAAGATTCCCCGGACAGCCCGCCCATATTCCGCATGGCGGAAATCGTCGTCAATATAAACGATGTCAACAAGATCATCACTCTCACGCCGGGAGATTTCATACTGCTGGAGTAAAGGAGGAGAACAATGAGAAAAATTATCTGTCTTTTATGTGTACTGTACATGATCGTCCTGGCATGTTCCGGGGGCGAAGGAGACTCATATCTTGGACTGGGTACAGGGGTTAAGGAACTCACCGCGGGACAGAGATTGTCAGGAACAATCGGCAGTGAGGGCGATGTGGACTGGTACCACTATCGTGCTGTCGAGGCGAACAATGTTCTGCAGGTAAGATGCACGAGCGAAACACTTAGAAGCGATGTCGATCTTCTGGTGAGCATCTACCGGGGCGACGCTGACGGAGACAAGGTCCTTATCTATGCCGACCATGCGCCTGAAGACTCTCTTGCACCCGCGGATCTGACCCTGAATACCTACATAGACCAGCCAAGGGACATCTATATCAGTGTCCGCGATCTCTTGGATGATGATGCTTCGGATAACCCATACTATATCTCCGTGGATTTTGCCGGGTCACCCGAGGGTAACGAGAATTTTGCGCAGGCCCCCGTGCTTTCCATAGACAGCGATGACTGCCCGATCGACAGGATATCGTTTGTGGGAGACATCGACTGCTATACCTTCACTTCGACAGGAGGGACATACGATGTTGCCATAGACTTTTCCCCGTTTCCCGATACCCGGGTACAGCTTTCTGTGGATCTCTATGACAGCAGCGGGGAACTGATCGACTCCAGGAGAGTTGCAGATGAGCAGACCTGTCATCTTCTGCACTGGCTCGGCAGCGGTGAGTATTTTATCCAGGTGGATGATTATGGAAGGGACCATTTCGATAATGCATCGACGTATCAGGTCTGCGTGAATTCCGTCAGTGGCAGTGAGGAGAATGAAAACGATTCCTCTGATGATGCCGAGGTGCTCGCTGCAGATGAGTATGACCGCGATTATGCACTGGAAGGTGCTCTGGATTACTCTCTGGATCAGGACTGGTACCGTATCAGTCCTCCTGAAGTAACCTCGGGGTTCAAGGTTATGAACCTGAGGATTTCAGCAGATACTCAGGTTGAATATGCCGTTGCAATCCTGGACGAAGATGAGATGGAGATACTGTCTCACGACTATCGCGGCGGATCGGCACAATACCAGACCCAGATAAGGCTGGAAGACGGAGAGTATTATCTGAAGATACAGGCATCCGATTCAGAGCAGATCATTGCAGGTGCGCCTTATACCGCAACGGTCACTATGCATGATATTTCTGACGAGGCCGAGGTGGAGCCTAACGACAACGATTCGATCTCCACGGCAGACCCCCTGACCCCTACTTCAGACCCTGCAGGTGCAACCAGCGGAAAGATAGGGTACCGTCATGATGAGGACTGGTATGCGCTTACCATACCTGCGCATGCCCAGCCCCAGGTGCTCGAGGTGTTCTTCTCTGCCCCTGTCTCCCAGGTGGAATATGCAGTATTTATCATGGGCAGTTCCCTGGAAAAGACCCTTGTCAGCACGGATGCCTCATCATCGGCAACCGATTTGAGGACAAGCCTTCTCATACCTGCAAATGACGAGCCTGCTGTCTATTCCATAGAGGTCCGAGATTATCAGGATGATGACGGTGATGATGTAGCTTATGCGATCCGGGTCGATCTGAAAGATATCCCTGCTGTACTGCCGGCTGTAGCGGCCGGGACACCGCCTTACGGTTCGGACGTTGAATATTACTGTGAAATCACAGAGCCTCAGACACCCTCAGTCGAATTGCAGTATAATGCCGTTACACAGGAGCATTTCGGGTATGATACCGCGCTCCTGGATCTGCCCGGTGCTGCAGTTGCTGCAGACCAGCCCGAGGCAGGGCTTACCACTCTCACATTTCCGTGGATCGCAGGGTATATCGATTATCAGGGCGATCAGGATTTCTTCCAGATCGATTATCAGCCCCTGGACAGTTCGGAGGACTGGTATTACGGGATATCTGTCGAACTGTATGCCCCTGCATCCGATGTGGAGTATGTCTGGAAATTCTATCCTGACAGGAATGATAATGAAGAACTGGCCTATACCACGAGCGAGTATGACGGATATATAGCGTGTGCCGGTGATACGAGCCTTGAGGCGGCAGTACTCAGTATCACGACTCCCGGTGAAGGGGATGATCCGTTCTGGGTTGGAGATCCCTGGCAGGGACCTGCATATTTCAGTATCAGTGATTTCAATTACCTGATAACCCCGCAAGGCGACGAGAATGAACTCGGGGATGACGACTGGGGCGGATACGGGAGTGCGCCGTATTATTTCAGGGTGACCATTGTCTATCATCCAGGGGAGTCGAATCCATAAAACCATATTTGCAAACTATGCGATAAAATCTGACTATGTCCGGTTTCCCACCCTCTACGCAGGCAGGTAAAGCCCCGGTTCCCACCGGAGCTTTACCTGCCGTTCAATAAACAAGGGCATGAATTCAAGGGCATATCCTTAACCCAACTTTTTACTAACAACTCTGTAGGAGCGGCTTCAGCCGCGATAATATTTTCACCAGCTGCAGCAAAATCGCGGCCGCTCCCACAGAGTAAGGATTCATGCGGACATTCATTATACACTATGAGCTTATTCAACTGCAAAATGTGGATTTAACTGTAAAACATAGGTCAGCCCTGGAGTATAGGTGGATACCTTTGCACAATTACCTATGCTGTCATTCCGGGCTTGACCCGGAATCCTTTGCGCGGGAATGACAAATATGTGTAGTTTATTCTATTATGCAAAGGTCTCAGGTGATAGCCTATGCAGCCCTGCAAGGAGATGTAACAAAAAGAACCTGAATTACTTCAGTTCGAGTTCCATGAACGCCACTTCAAAGGGCAGGTGTGCGAAGAGAGCTGTATGGGTCTGAGTAAACCCCAGGTGCTCGTACCAGTTTCTGAGGTGTGTATCGGCAGCGATAATGCCTATCTCCAGCCTGTGCGCCTTAAGGCCGCGGCCGGCATCTATGACATGATTGACGAGATTTGAGCCGAATCCCTGTCCCCTGAATCCAGGAAGAACGCAGAGCCGTTCCAGATAGCAGACTTCATTGCTGATCTGTTCGAGGGCAACGCATCCGCATGCTGCCTCCCCGGTTTCCAGTACATAGTGACGGACACCTCTTTCCAGGGCAGAGGTAACCCATTCCTGTGTACAGTTGGAAGGATGTCTGGGTGCGTTTTCTTCTGTAAGGCTAAACCGTCTGGCTACATCCTGAAACGATGTACGGATAAGCCCGGCAAGCAGCAGGGAATCCTCAATCTGTGCGTCTCTGATCAGATAAGACATATACTGTCCTGTGAATAATTGCTGATATTTTCCATTATTTATCAAGTATACAAGGCACTATTCTCCTAAGTGCGATAAGTATTGCCCGCGCAATGATATCATGCCCTGCTTCATTCGGGTAGCGTGTATCTCTCTGGACCAGCTCAGCATTTGTAAGCCCGTTCTCCAGGAGATGCCCTGCCCAGAAGGTGTGTACAGGGATCATCTCGCAGTCCAGGTCGAGCGAAACCTCCCGGATGGTGCGATAGTAGATGTTTACCGCATCCATGTCATATGGGTTGTCGAATGTATGGGAGGTGGGAAGCAGGATAACAGGATCGAAACGCTCCCTGGCAAGGCGCACCATGCGCACCAGGTTCTCCTTGAATTCCGATCGATAGACCGGATGGAAGGCATCATCGATACCGAAGTGGATCATCAGGATATCGGGCCGGTAAGGGTCTATATCTTCGTAGAAAGACCAGATCCCGTCAAAAGAGGTATCCTGCACTCGTGAACGGTTGATGAATTCGATACGCGAAGACCTGCAGAAACCCTCAAGGATATCCACATAGCCTTTTTCAACGCCGAAACCTGCTGAAATGCTCCCCCCGCGAATAAGGATCTTCATTCGGATGATACCCCGCTGCTTTCGGCGGGTACCTCAGAAACCATCCCTGTTGAAATGAGCCCTTAGCGTGGCCAGCAGGCTTGCCGGGAGCAGCCTGATGCCGTGGTGGATCCAGTTTTTTGATGGTGCCTTGTAATCGGGATTCACCACCATGCTGATTGCCTTTTTAGGGCAGGCTTCCACACACAGTCCGCACCCGATGCATTTTTGTACATCATAGCCGTGTTTCTTGTCATTCACAGTATGGGCATGCGTATTGCACACCTTGACGCATTTTCCGCAATTATTGCACAGAGTCTCGTCTATCTGTGCGAGAAAGTGCGGCGGAGCCAGGGACACGCGCCCGCCGAAGGTGTTGACGGACTTCATGTAATGGCAGCAGCAGTCGCAGCATGTGCAGATGGCATTGGGGCTGGGCGGCGTGACATTGGCCGACATGAACACAAGATTCTTTTCCCACCTTTCAAGCACAATGTCGTGCATCTCTTCCCTGCTTACAAAGCGGCCGCAGTCTCTCTCCACGGTTGATTCGGCAAAGCTGCCGAACACAAGGCACCCGTCTTCAGGGCCGGACCTTTTGCACTCATGGCCGGAAAACACATGTGACTGTCTGCACTGGCAGACATTGAGCACTGCAAGTTTATCATGGGCTTCGATCATCTCTGATATCAGGTCGGAATCCACTACCCTGCTCGTATGCTCGATCGTTGCCTGGACAGGGATATTGCGGATGGCAGGGGAGGCAGTGGTGCTGTAGCGGCGTATATACCCGGTTGAATACAGTGATGTAATGAGTTGCCCGTACCTCTTGTGCCACGGCGAATCACTGCCGTCCATGAGCAGGTATTCGAACATACCGGGCATGATCGGGAGCAGGGAGTAGCCTTTTTCCGCGCCGAGGATGATCCTTCGCTGTGCGAGACTATCGAGGATGTGCTGAATATCCTCGGGCTGCCTGCGGGCTTTGTGTGCGATCTTTTCAGCGGATTTCGGCAGGTAAAAGGGCAGGTGACGTGCCACTGCCGCCTCTTCGGGTGTAAAAAGGTGGCAGACAAGTTCCACGAGCTTGTCGCTCATGGGCGGGCCGAACAGCCGCACAGAGGTAAATATCTTTGCAAGTTCGATCTGGGCCGGGTGTGCTGCTGTCGTGCTGTCGGGACTGTTCATGTGAGGCCTCCTTTTATAGCCGGAATACAAACGTTAATCCCACATTTACAAAATGTGAGTTAAGTATATCAGACAATCTGTTCCGGGCCTATTTTTTTCCGGGGATCCCGGATTCGCAGGGCACCCCTGTCTGGCATAGGCCGCATCCGTATCCGTCAAAGCCGTAATGGGTTTTTACATATGCAGATACCGGATCTGCGAGATACGCAAAACACTTCATCTTATCGTGACCTGTCTCGGTTATTGCGCCTGCTGGGCAACGCTTGATGCATTCCTTGCAGGCCCCTTTCGTATAGTACAGACAATATTCATGGTGATCGTGGTAAGGTCTTCTGGTAGGGGGAATCTGCATTTTCGCAATCACGGAGCCTGCGCGCATGGCCTTTCCGCGAGCGGTGATGAGGCCGTCGCACAGACCGAAGGTACCGAGCCCGGATGCATAGGCAGCGTGGCGCTCGGACCAGTTTGAGGCGAATCCGTATTTATCCGAGTTCTGCCAGGAAAAATCCGGCGAAAGTGACGGGCAGACCGCCTCGTATCCGGCCTTGCCGAGTTCGCTTACAACGTGCATTTTCAGTCTGTTGTTGATCTCCTCGCCAAAGATGCGCGACCTGGCCCATCTCTCGCAAGGAAAGCTTTCTTCTCTGCGGTTGTCATCCCTGGTTGCCAGGGTCTGCGGAAGTATCCAGCTGATGACAGTGAGGTCGGCCGGTGTGATATCGAGGCCTGAAAATGCCTGAGAGAATACCTGAAGCGGGGTCCAGACAAAAGCCCCTATGTGCTCTCTGAATTCTTCAAATATCGGGTCGTTTCCCCGGGAGAATCCCAGGAGCGGATCTGCCCATGCCCGTTCGTCCGAATTATCCCAGAGTTTGTTCTCGGAGGTGTTGTTTAAAAAGTCCCGGATGAGCTTATGTATCCACGTTGAGCCGGTTCCCTTTTCTTTCTGCATATATTCTCTCCTGTGCCCAGTGCATGACGATTTATCACATATCGGATTTCGCAGCTACATTGTTACCAGAAGAATATGCCGTATCTCCAGACTTATTATAGAAAAAGCTGCACCTTTTTCTCAATTCAGATTTCTTTTAGGCGCTTCCATGGTTTTAACACAGAAATAACAAGGGCGAATATAATTGTTGATACCTGTAATGTTCCCCATATTTTGAGCATGTGCACGTTATGAAGGTATACAGGGTTGCTCAAGCATGCCGGGCCCATCTCCCTTGCCATGGGAGCCAGGCTGTTAACCCATGGCCCGAGCAGGAATGTCCCGAAGACGACGCCATAGATGTTGATAATCCATTTTGCGGTAATCCACGTATGTTTGAACCAGCCCCAATTGGTGAAGACTGAGTAAACAAGGCCGCTGATCAGGAGTCCCACAGCCCCGGGGACTATGATGACGTCGTCGATAAACTTCATGGCCAGGTGTATCCCGTAAAGCGCACTCTCATCGGCAGGGCGCATGAAAAAATTCATCAGCGTAAGACTCACTGCTCCCCCGACCCACAGGCAGGCACATATTATATGGATACATTTAAGCCGTCTTTGCCCTTTGGCACCCATCTTTTTCATCGCATGATCCTCAATACTATGGGTACATCGTATATTTCATCATCAGCATATATTTGATGGTTTTGCTATGTTACCTCAAGGATGATCTTGACATCGCAGGAGACTCCGGATGCGAGGTTCTCAAAGGCTTTCTGCAGGTCCTCGATCGGGATGGTTTTATTGATGAGGTTCCCGACGTGCAGGGTCTTGCTTGCAATGCTCTCCAATGCCAGGTCGAACTCTTCAGGGATATATCCAAGAGAGGTCTTCATTTCGATCTCCCTGACGACTATAAGCAGGGTAAAGATCGACTGCGGATGAAAGCTTATCCCTGCAAGAACCAGCCTGCCTTTTGACTTGAGCGCTGAAATAGTTGTATTGATGCCTGCATCGCTGGCAGAGGTATCTATGGCGATGTCAAAACCGCTCTTTACGGCCTTTTTCATCGCGGAGACAACCCCTGGATCACCCGCATCAAAGACTTCATCCACATAGGATAACTCCCGGGCGAATACCCGTCGGCCTTTGTTGATCTCGCTCAGGGCAATGTACGAGGCCCCGGCGATCCTGGCCCATGCTGCGCAGAGCAGCCCGATCGTGCCGCCTCCGGTTATAAGCACACGGTCTCCTATGCCGGAGCTTGCCTGCCGAACTGCATGCAGTGCAACAGCGGCAGGCTCTATCATGGCGGCCTCGTTCTCGGAGATGGTATCCGGAAGTATCCTCACCATGTCTGGTCTCAGCTTCAGATACTGGGCGAATGCGCCTTGAGAGTTGTTGCCCGGGATCGATCGTTTCATTCCCCGGGTGCAGAGATTTACAAGCCCTTTTCTGCATGGACCGCATATACCGCAGGGATCGAGGGGAAGCGCGGTTACCCTGTCTCCGGGTCTGAGGTCGATCCTGCTTCCGTTCTCGACAACCGTGCCGCAGAACTCGTGACCCATTATGAGGCCGGTTTTCCCGCACATGTCTAACCCTGTCTCCCAGTAGTGCAGATCAGATCCGCAGATACCGCAGGTTTTAACCTTGATGATGACGCTTTGCCCGTCTGCAACCGGGTCTTCTGTTTCAATAAGTTCCAGATGCTTCGGGCCTGTCAGTCTTGCTGCAAGCATAGATTGTTCCCTTTCTGCCGTATCCTTGAGGCAAGCTTATTTTTGGATTTTTTCGATATTGCACAACAGCGCCTTTATGGGCACGGAGCCTGTCACCGGGCACAGAGGTTCATCATTGGTGAGCATGTTGATGTTGAGTTTTTTCCAGCCTTCTTCCACACCATACCAGAAGCCATGCACTGCATGTACTACCCTGGGGTGCATGTCATGATCAAAGCGTGCCCTTATCTCAACCCTGCCCCTGGGTGAGGACAGATATAACCAGTCGTGGTCTTCTATCCCGTATCGGCGCGCTGTATCCGGATGTATCTGGAGCTCGGGATCAGGTGCGCGCTTTTTGAGTGACGGTATATTGCGGTGGGACGAGTGGTAGTAAACGACATTCCGGCCGCCTGTGGTGAGGATGAGCGGGTATTTTTCATACAGCTGAGGGCTGCCTTCCGGGCCTTCGTCGGGCTCTTTGAAATTAGGCAGGGGTGAAATGCCCATCATGGTGAGATACTCTGCATACAGCTCCACCTTGCCCGAAGGGGTGCGGAATTTGCCGTACTTCTCATAACCTTTATATGTAACAGGTGTTGCAAATTTCCCGTGCTTCTTCAGCTCCTCGAAGGTCATGCCTGTGGGTTCCAGCCGGTAGTCCAGGGCTTCACGAACCGAGCCCCAGTAGTCATTCAGGCCCATCTTCTTTGCAAGGTCAACGAGTATCTGCTTCTCGTCCCTGCATTCGGGCACGGGCTCTACTGCCTTAACCTGGCAGAATACGTGGTTTTTCATGAGCAGGTCCTCGATCTCGTCGCGCTCGCTCCAGTGGGCAGGAGGCAGGATGACATCCGCCAGGGCCGTTGTCGGGGTGTGAAAATAGTCCACTGCAAAGAGGAAATCCAGCGAGCTCAAGACGTTACTCACGTGCCGGGAGTTCGGGTAGGCGCAGACGCTGTTGTTGGCGAACAGCCCGGCTGCCTTCACCGGGTAGGGCTTGCCGTGTTCTATAGCAGGCCAGACTGCCTGCGGCGGGGAAGGTATGGGGATAAAACCGATGAGCGGGAATCTGTCCAGCCCGAGTTTTTTTGCGGCCTGCTCCTTCGGTAGATTGTCAAATGCTGAAAAGTCAGGGCCGTAGCAGGAACGCTTCCTGGTCGGAGGCACGCAATTCAGGTTGCCCCCTTTTGCCTCCAGATTGCCGGTAATGGCGGAAAGGATCGTGAGAGCCCTGGAGAGGTCGAATGCATCGTTGGCCTGGCACACCCCTGCCATGCCCGGGCCTATGCCGGCAGGCCGCTGATCTGCGAAACAAAAGGCCGCAGCCTCTATATCCTGCTCCTTGAGCCAGGTTATCTCCGCGCAGCGCTTCGGCGTATATGATGAGACATGCCCTTTCAACTGATCGAAGCCTGTGGTCCAGTTTTCGACAAACTCCCTGTCATAGAGTTTGTTTTCTATAATGATGTTGATGAAGCACAATACCAGGGCCACATCCGTTCCCGGACGTATCTGCAGCCAGTGATCGGCCTTTTTTGCGAGCTTCGTACCCCTGGGATCTACAACAATGAGTTTTGCACCTTTTTTGAGACCTTCCCTGATATCGTACATGTAAAGGCCGGGCCAGGATGCTTCCGGATTGTGTGCCCATAGAAGGATACAACTGCTGTTTGCATAATCTGGGTCCACAAGGCCGAATCCGCAGGTGGCGGCACTGCCCAGGACAATCGGGCCGCCGCTCATGTTCGACGGTGCCATGAAGTTGGGTGAGCCGAACAGGGTCAGGAAACGGTTGATGTAAGGGGCAGTGCCTCTGGTTGTGCCGGTGCCTATGACAACGGATTCGGCACCCCATTTTTCTCTGCTCGCAAGCAGTTTCTCGGCGATTATGCCCAGGGCCGTATCCCACGAGGTCTCTTCAAACATCTTCCCTGTCCTGCTGCCAACCTTTATAAGCGGCTTTGTGATACGATCGGGGTGATAGATGATCTCGGCTGCTGCCCGGCCTTTGGGGCATGTGTATCCATGACTGTGAGGGTGGTCCGGGTCGCCTTTTACCCCTGTGAGTTTACCATTTTTAACCTCGAGGATAACGCCGCATCTGCTGTGGCATTCAAAACAGATGCTCCTTGTCTTTGTCGTACTCATGCAATGCCTCCATTTCAGGTGTTATCCTTTACCCGATCCGTACTGAGAGAAGGGCTGGACGGCAGCCGGGATATGTTTTCCCGGTGCATTTTCGTATGCTCCTCAAGATATGCCCGGTATTGCCTGGAGACATCTTCGGGTGTGATTTTCCCTGCCATGATATCGTTGATCAGGGAGCGTTGCGCTGTAACATGGTCACGGACATTTATGCTATTGAAGAAGGCAGTGCTGAACCGGAGCCGGAACCTCCTCATGGAGTTCGCAAACAGACGCAGTATGGTGCTTCCGGCAAGCCTTACGATCTCATCCTGAATCTGCACCTCTATAACGGCCAGATTTTTATTGGATGCTCCCCGGGCCAGAAGATCAAGCTGGCGGACAAAGAGCATGTCGATAAAGGCCAGGTCGGCCGGGGCGGAACGCCGAAGTGCCGCCTCTACAATGGCCGGCATGACATCGATCCAGTGATCGAGGAGTTCGAGGTTGAATGCACTCCCCAGATCGATGCCCGGCATGTCGAACACGGCATCGAGAAGATCGAGCCCGGCATGCTCCCTGTAGTCGAGAACCACAACCCCGGAACCCTTGACTGCCCTGACAATGTTTCTGCCGGCAAGTTCGCTCAATGCTGCCCTGAGCGAGGTCCGGTCGACACCGAGCTGCTGTGCGAGCACACGGTCCGGCGGGAGGCGGTCTCCGGGTTTGAGCTCTCCCACAAAGATACGGGCCATAAGGGCCTGGGCTATCCTTCTTGGAAGAGGTTTTTCTCCCTGCAATACGGTTATGCCTGTTGAGGTTTTTTTCTGGACAGCATCATTCATAGAATTGGATAATCCAATTAATCACAAATTGTGTCAAGTAATTTTTTAAGAAAGATTGATTCACTTGTCCCGGTAATGCTGATAACCACGAGTATTGGTTCTGCAACGCCATGTGATATGAGCATTCATGAAGACCATGTACGCAGGTCTCTTTATAGAGTTTCCGGAACGTCCATAGTCCTGTCAGCATGATCAGCCGGGAATCATGTAACAATTAGAGAAAATTATGTAACGACTTTTCCTGCCTTCGACCCTACATTATATTTAGAAGACAGATATACAGGAGGAACGACCATGAAAACACGTACATTGAGAATAGAAGGCATGTCGTGTGCCCATTGCGTAATGGCACTGAAAAAGGAGCTCGAAAAGGTCAGAGGACTCACGGTCAATTCCGTGGAGATAGGAAAGGCCGATATATCATGGAGCAATGGGGAGACAGAAGAGGCAGCGATCAGAGAGGCTGTGGAGGAGGCCGGGTTCAGGCTTACGGAGTGAGCCGGGCATGAAAGGAAAAGTTATGGATCAATCGAAAGGACACGAAACACTGACCCTGCCTGTGGAAGGCATGACGTGCGCCAGCTGCGTGGCTCGTGTCGAGAAGGCCATGGGCAGGATAGATGGGATCGAAGACCTGAACGTCAATCTGGCTACCGATGAGGTAACCTTTTCATTTGATCCTGAGCGTGTTGATCTTGAAAACGTTGCAA
>JAFGTK010000261.1 GCA_016934135.1 Deltaproteobacteria bacterium
GGAGATATGTTTGGTGACCTTTTCTGTCTGGCTCAGGTCGAGGGTAAAATTTGCCGCCATAAACGCCTTGAGATAATGCGCCTTTAAAAATGCCGTCTGATAGGCAACAAGGGCATAAGCTGCAGCGTGAGACTTGTTGAAACCGTAATTCGCAAATTTTTCCATAAGGTCGAAGATCTCTCCGGCAGTCTGCTGGGTAACACCGTTTTTTACCGCACCTTCAACAAAGATCTCCCTGTGTTTTGCCATTTCTTCGGCGATCTTCTTGCCCATGGCCCGCCTCAGGAGATCGGCCTTTCCGAGAGAATATCCAGCCATCTTCTGGGCTATCTGCATTACCTGTTCCTGGTAAACGATAATCCCGTAGGTCTCGTTCAGTATAACCTCGAGCAACTCATGCGGATAGTTTATCTTTTCTCTGCCGTGCTTGCGTTCCACGTACGACGGGATGAGATCCATGGGCCCCGGACGGTAAAGCGCGACAGCAGCGATGATATCCTCGAACTTCTCGGGCCGCAGCGACCGCAGCATCTGTTTCATGCCTGAACTTTCCAGCTGGAACACGCTCGATGTGTCCCCTTCGCTTATGAGATGATAGGTAAGCTCGTCATCCAGCGGGATATTCGTTATGTCGAGATCTATACCCTGGGAGGAAAGGATATCGATGGTCTTTTGAATGACGGTCAGGGTCTTGAGACCGAGCATATCGAGCTTTATAAGGCCGACTCGTTCGACCCGTTTCATATCGTACTGGCTGATGAGCATACCCTTTTTATCCATATACACGGGCACATGGTCCACCAGAGGCCGGTTATCCGATATCACGACACCGCCTGCATGGACGGACGCATGCCGGCTGAGACCTTCAAGGGCCCTGGCGATATCGATGAGCCTTGCCACCATTGCATCCTTTTCAATAAGATCCTTGAGTTTCGGCTCGACCCTGATGGCCTCTTTCAGCGTCATATGCAGATCATTGGGTATGAGCTTTGCTATCCTGTCCACATCACCGTAGCTCATCCCCAGAACCCTTCCCACATCCCGGATTACGGCCTTTGCCTTCATGTTTCCGAATGTGGTGATCTGGCATACGTTCTCAGGTCCGTATTTATTCTTGACGTATTCGATGACCTCGTCACGCCTGCTCTGGCAGAAATCCACATCGATATCAGGCATGCTCTTGCGCTCGGGATTCAGAAAACGCTCAAAGAGGAGATTCCAGCGGATGGGATCGATATCCGTGATGCCCAGCGCATATGCGACAAGAGATCCGGCAGCACTTCCCCGCCCGGGTCCTACGGGAATATTGTTTTGTTTTGCATACTGGATATAATCCGAGACGATCAGAAAATAACCGGAAAAGCCCATGGATTTGATTATCTGAAGTTCTTCCTTGAGCCGCTCGGAATATTCATTCTGTATTGTTTCGCCCATTCTCGAATTAAGTCCTGCCCAGGATCTTTCTTCGATCACTTCTTCAAGGGTTTTCTCCTTGTCAATGGGGTATACCGGAAAGTAATAGACCCCTTTAGGCAGTTCCAGGTTGCATCTGTCAGCCACTTCCTGCGTGGCATGAACCGCTTCCGGGGCCCAGGAAAACTGCTCGGTCATCTCCTGGGGACTCTTCAGGTAGAGCTGATCCGTCTCGAAGGTCATGCGCGATTTATCGTGGATCATGCTCTGTGTCTGTATGCACAATAGCGCCTCGTGGGCCTTCGCGTCTGACCTGCGCAGATAATGGCAGTCATTTGTAGCAATCAGGGGCAGATCATATCTTTTCGAGAGATCGACGAGCAGGGTATTGACCCTGTTCTGGTCTTCGATACCATTATTCTGGATCTCCAGGTAAAATCTCCCGTCAAAGGTTGTTCTATAAAATTCCAGGGCATTCAGGGTATTTTCCTCATTGCCTCTAAGAAGCCAGTAGGGGATCTCGCCCTGCAGACATGCGCTCATGGCAATGAGCCCGCCGCTGTACTCGGCGAGAAGATTCCGGTCTACCCTTGGTTTGTAGTAAAAACCCTTTATATGGGCGGCAGATACAAGCTTTATAAGGTTTGAATAGCCCTGTTCATTCTGGGCAAGCAGAACGAGATGGTAGTTCTTCGGCAGTCCCGGAACAGGTTCCTTTATCGTCATATCCCTGGGTGCTACATATACCTCGCACCCGATTATAGGTTTGATGCCTTCCTTTAATGCCTTGTCATAGAATTCAACAGCACCATAGAGGACACCATGGTCTGTTATTGCAACAGAGTCCTGGCCAAAGGCCTTCGAGGTCTCAATGAGATCCCCGATCTTGATGGCCCCGTCCAGAAGACTGTACTGAGTATGACAATGCAGGTGAGTAAAAGACATTGTCTCTTCAGGACTCCAGTTTATAGTTGGGAGCCTCTTTTACGATGATGACATCATGCACATGGGACTCTTTCAGTCCTGCAGCCGTAATCTTGACCATCCTGGAACTGATCTGCAGCTCCTTGATATCCCTGCATCCGGTATATCCCATCCCTGCTCTCAGGCCACCTATAAGCTGATACACATTCTCTGAAATCGGACCTCTGTAGGGAACCCTGCCGACAATTCCTTCAGGAACAAACTTCTCCGACTCCGTCACATCCTGCTGGAAATACCTGTCCTTGGACCCCATTTTCATTGCCTCTAGAGACCCCATTCCCCTGTACGCCTTGTATGTCCTGCCCTGATAGATAATCCGTTCTCCTGGGGCTTCGTCCGTGCCGGCAAATAAGGAACCTATCATGACCGTCGATGCACCCGCCGCTATGGCCTTGGTTATATCCCCGGAGAATTTTACCCCTCCGTCCGCAATTATCGGGATACCGTGTTTGTTCGCCTCAGCCGCACAGTTCATGATCGCTGTAACCTGGGGCATGCCGACCCCGGCAACCACCCGTGTCGTGCATATTGATCCCGGGCCTACACCTACCTTGATGCCGTCCGCCCCTGCACTGATGAGATCTGCGGTAGCCTCCTGAGTGACCACATTACCGGCTATCACCTGTGCTGACGGATACAGAGTCTTTATTTGCTTCACCGACTCGAGGACAATCTTGGTATGGCCGTGGGCTGTATCCACGACAAGAACATCCACGCCGGCCTTTATAAGTGCATGCACCCTTGCCTCATTATCCGGCATGATGCCGACGGCCGCGCCCACCAGGAGCCTGCCTCTCGAATCTTTTGCAGAAGAAGGATACATCTGTGCCTTCTCGATGTCCTTTATGGTGATCAGTCCCTTCAGGTTGTAATTCTCGTCCACAACAGGAAGCTTTTCTATCTTGTACTCGTGGAGAAGCTTCTTGGCTTCTTCGAGGCTGATCTCGCCCTGGACAGTAATCAGGTTATCCTTTGTCATGGCCTGGGATATGGGTTTGTTCATGTCGTTCTCGAAGCGCAGATCCCGATTTGTCAATATCCCCACAAGACGGCCGTCAACCGTGATGGGCACCCCGGAGATCCGGTAGTGCATCATGAGATTCAACGCCTCTCCGATCACCTGTTCCGGCCTCATGGTAATGGGATCGACGATCATTCCGCTTTCGGATTTCTTTACCTTGTCAACCTCCACTGCCTGAGCATCCGGCGGCATGTTCTTGTGGATGATACCGATGCCTCCTTCCCGTGCCATTGCAATGGCTGTTCTGGCCTCGGTTACGGTATCCATGGCAGCACTAAGAAGCGGCATGCTCAATCGTATTTCTCTGGTCAGTTTCGTGCTGATATCAACCATGGCCGGGGTGACATTTGACATAGAGGGAAGGAGCAATACATCGTCAAAGGTCAGGGCTTCCTGTACTGTCTTGTTCATATATTTCCAACTCCTTATTGAATACTGTATTCTAACCTCAGGTATCCCCCGGAAAGGGTCCCTGAATTGCTTCGGATCTGTATCGGCATATATGTCTGCACAAGCCGTTTCAGGCCTTCCAATATGCCTGATGGTTCCTTTGGCCTTATTATCCTGGGCTTTTCTTCCAGACCGGCCCGCTCACTTGCTTCTTCGATTGCCTGGTCGAGCCCTCCAAGTTTGTCTATCAGACCGATGGCAAGCGCCTGCCTGCCTGTATAGACCCTTCCGTCGGCATATTCCATAACCTTTTCTTCGGACAGACCCCTGCCTTCAGACACAGCCTCCATGAACTGCTCATGGACATCACGGGCCAGCGCTTCAAAGTATTGCCGCTCCTTTTCAGACATATGCCTAAACGGTGTACCGGCATCCTTTAAGGTACCGCCGGTTATACTATGGGCGCTCACGCCGAGCTTTTCGAGCCCGTCACTCACATCGACAAATTCCAGGATAACGCCGATCGACCCGGTCAGGGTGCCCGGCAGGGCATAGATAGTATCTGCGGCACAGGCAATGTAGTAAGCGCCTGAAGCACTTATCGAGGCCATCGAGGCAATTACCGGCTTTACTTCTTTCAACCTCAGAAGCGCCTCATACACCTCCTGTGACGGCCCTACTCTGCCTCCGGGACTGTCAAGCCTCACAATAACAGCCTTTATCCGGGTATCTTCCTCAAATCCCTTGATAATATCCAGGTAGTCAAGCGAACCCAGGATAGGCCCGTCAACTTCCAGTATGCCTATGGCCGGGGTCATATTCTCCATGACGGCCCTTATTCCTGCGATAAGGCCGATACAGATAAGGATGATGATAATTAGCCGCTTAGTCGTCTTCTTCATAGCCACTGGAGATAAAGGTTAATGCCCTTGTGCATCAATGATTATATAACCATACATATATAAGCAAGTATAAAACAAGAATACCTATGCTGTCCACATGGAGCAGAACTTTCTTTTTTGCCTTTATCAGGGTGCCGCTCAGAAAGATCCCTGACATAAGAATCCCTGCACCCAGTGTCACCACCTGGGCAGTAGTGATTGCAGAATATATGTTTTGGGCATACACGAGATCCGCCAGCGCGATTATGGTAAGGTTCATCAGGTTCGAACCGAAGATATTCCCGGTCGCCATACCGATATTGCCAAGACCGAGAAGCCTCATGGTGACAACGAATTCAGGCAGAGATGTTGCTGCGGCCATGAAAAGCGAGCCGACAAAGGTCGAGGTCAGGTGAGTGTTCCTAGCAATATCATCACACGCGTCAGCCAGAAGGACACCTGCCGCCACTACCAGAGAACCGGAGACAAGAATCAGGAGCATGTTCGCCCTGAGAGATCTGCCCGGCTTTTTCTCATGGATGCCCTGCGCATCAGTTTCATCTGACCCCTGCCGGGCGTATATCCACATCCCGATCATATAAAATGAAAGTATGAAGATATCGCCCCACACCGCGCTTGATTTCTGTGATATCGAGCACATACCTATCAGCATCACGAGAAAGGCGCTCAGGCTTATACTCAGGTAAGCGGAAAAATTCGACCGCCATTTCCATCCGTTTCCATCCACCTTGGAACCGAACAGGATAATAGCCAGGGACAAAATGGCGATATTGAAAAGATTGGACCCGAAGATATTTCCAACCCCGAGATCGGGGTTGGATTTATATGCAACGGCTGAAATTGTACCTATAAGCTCAGGCAATGAGGTTATGATGCCCAGGATCAGGGCACCGATAAAGCCTTTGCTCAACCCGGTAAGATCTGCGGTCTCGTCTGCCAGGTCACTGAGATATCTTCCTGCAAAGAAGATAACCAGTGAAGCAAGAACGAAACGAGACCACATAGCCTCGGATTAACTCTTTGTCTTGCTGTCTTGCAACTCTTTGAGAAGATCTCCGAGATTGGTTCCGACCTTTTCCGATCCCTTGTCCTGGGTTACAGCGGTCTTCTTGTCTGCGGATTCTTCCATGGCCTTTAACGAAAGACCGATCTTCTTATTCTCCGGGCTGATACGAAGGACCATGGCCTCCACTTCCTGGCCTACGGAAAGGACCTCGGCCAGAGAGTCTATCTTATCGCTGCTGACTTCAGAGATGTGGATCATGCCCTCTACCCCCTGGCGAATCTCGACAAACGCGCCGAAATCCGTCAGCGATGTCACCTTGCCATGAATAATACTCCCGACTGGATGCTCGTTGGCAACCTGGGTCCATGGATCGGGACTGAGCTGTTTGAGGCCGAGAGAAAACTTCTCGCTGTCAGGATCTATGGTGAGTACCTTGGCCTGAATGACGTCACCCTTTTTATAGCTGTCACGAGGATTCTTGACCTTGGGATCCCAGGAGAGGTCGGAGACATGAACAAGACCATCTACATCTATATTGTCATCTACGCTGACGAACAGACCGAAGTCGGTAACGTTCTTGACGGTTGCATTCACGACAGTGCCCTGCGGATAGTATTCCTGGATAAGTTCCCACGGATTGGGAGAAGTCTGCTTGAGACCCAGGGAGATCCTTCTGTTGTCCTGGTCAACCCCGAGAACTACAACTTCCACTTCCTGACCTTCTTCCAATATGGATGAAGGATGCCTTACCCTTTTGGTCCAGAACATCTCCGAGATATGAACAAGGCCTTCTACTCCTTCTTCCAGTTCCACGAATGCACCGTAATTGGTGATGGAAGTAACCTTGCCAGAGATCTTCTTGCCGATGGGATAACGGTATTCCAGACCTTCCCACGGGTCGGGAATCAGCTGTTTCATGCCAAGCGATATCTTCTCGGTGGCCGGATCGAACTCGATAACCTTTACCCTTATCTCCTGGCCTGTCGAGACCTTGTCCTTCGGGTCTTTGAGCTTGCCCCACGACATGTCTGTAATATGAAGCAGACCGTCGATGCCGCCTATATCCACAAAAGCCCCGTAAGCCATAATATTTTTTACCTTGCCGGTGATTACATCATCCTTGGCAAGGGTCTCCAGCAGCTTCTTCTTGCTTTCATCCTTCTCGCGTTCAAGTACTTCCCGATGGCTTACCACAACATTATTTTTCTTCCGGTTGAACTTGATGATGGAAACATCGATAACATCGCCGATCATCTTCTCCAGCTCATTTTCAGATACCGGATTGAGTGTTGCCTGTGAACTCGGCAGAAAGGCTGGAATACCGATATCGACTGTGAGGCCGCCCTTTATCCTTTCAACAACCTTTCCAGGCAGGTAGCCGTTTTCCTGATATGCCTTGAAAATATCGTCCCAAATCTTGATGCGACGAGCCTTTTCCTTGCTTAATCTTATAATTCCCTTGGCAGGATTGATGCTTTCGACCAGCACCTCCACCTCATCTCCGACAGAGATACCGATGACACCGTTATGATCTATAAATTCCCGAATGGGCGCCTGGCCTTCATTCTTTCTTCCGATATCGATCATGATGTGGTCTGCACCGATCTGGACCACTGTACCTGTCACCACGGAACCCGAGGTGACCCGCTTGTCCAGGGTCTCTTCGTACAAGGCTTCAAGATCCTTGTCCTCGCCGGCCATTTCCATTTCCATCTCGTCTTGATCCTGCTGAGAAATTTCCTCCCTGCTTGTATTTTCCTGTTCTTGATCAGTTTTGGTTTCGTCTATACTGAACATTTTACAAACCCCCTATCCGTCGTTCCTTATTCCTCAATAAGTTGGGAACCTATACAATATAGATGCCAAAAATACAAGGCTTTAATAAGATCTGATAAACTGGTTTAATTTTAATTACATAGAAATATCATATCTGAAGGCTTTCGAGTATGTTCACAGATATATCCTTCGAGATGCCGGGGGTTTTTCAAAAATCAATCTAGAGGATTCTTTTTGGTTTTCAATATTGACGGATCCTTCAATGCCTTGTCGAGATCATCGAAAATGCGGGCCTTGTCCGTGCTCTTGCCAAGCGATTTTTCAATCTCCTTCATGCGTGTGCTCTGTCTGCTTTGAAACTGTGAGATCTCGTCCTTTATCCGGGATGGGTCTTCCACCTTCGGCAGATCTTCAATCCTTATATAGTCTGCAATACTGTAGCGCATCTCGGCACCTGTTCTGATAACACTTATTATGAGCCTCTCTTCAAGCTTTCTCGATAGAAGGGACAATTCCTCTTCCGAGATCTCAAGAAGAGAGGAAAGCCCTTGAAGGGTCGGCGGCCTTCCATGCAGATGTTCATAAACCCGGATACCGGAGACGAATACATGAGCCTGTCCGTAGAGATCCTTTGACTTCATGAAGTGAATCTATCCCAAAGAGAGGGATTATGCAATATTGATTCAAGAATTGGCTTGACATCTCCGATATAACAAAACAAATAATGCCTTTATAGGAGGGCTTGATTTGAAAAAGACACTCTTTGTTTTTATCGGTCTTCTTTTCCTTCTCTTCGCATATACCCCATTGATGGCTGAAGAGATTGTCCATACCGTCAAAAAGGGCGACACACTCTGGGATATTTCATCCCAATATCTTGAAACACCATGGAAATGGCCGCTTGTCTGGGCAAACAACAAAGACATCACGAATCCCCACCTTATTTACCCCAATGACAAGGTTATTATCTCTAAACAGGGAGACAAGGTCATCATAACGGTTGTTCATGCCCAGGAAGAACCTGTACCTATTGAAGAGCCTGAGATCTACACCCCGGAAGAGATAGCACAGGAAGAAGAAAAATCCATTGTTGTATCCCCCAAATTTTCGACATTCATATACAGTCCCAACATCCTCAAAGGCTCTGGTTCGGTTTTAAAGAAACACGGACTCGGAGATATGGCATGCAGAAATGAGATGGTACTGATCAAATCATTGTCAGGGTTGTCACCCAATAGAGGCATAACTATCGTATCAAAGGTCTCGGATGTCAAAAAGGACAATAAGATTATCGGTTACCTGTATAAGGCAGTTGCAATAGCCAAGGTGGAAGATTTCACGGCGAATATTGCCAAAGCCACGATCACCTATTCCAGCCAGGAAATCAAGCCCGGCGATATCGTGTTTGATGATCTCAAACCCATAGAACCCATGACCGTGAAGATCTCGGAACCTGCCATGGAAAACATCGGTCACATTATCGACTTTTACGGAGGTATTTCCGGCAGCAGCGACCTTGACATCGCATTTGCCGATGTGGGCAAGAGCAACGGAATCCAGGAGGGTTCCCTGCTGTCGATCTATGAAGAGACCTCAGTAGAGGGGGAAGAGGCTGTTTTCCGTGATTATCGGGGTATGATCCTAGTATTACAGTCGCTGGATACCACGTGTATGGGGCTGATCATCGAGTCAAAGGCTCCGATAAAGAGGGGCTTTATTGTAGTAGGTTCTCAATAGATCCGACCCAGGTCAAGGACCTATTCAGCACTTTTGAGGAGTTACGGACAGGGGGGACTTACAGAGGTACCCCCTGAAACGACAATAAAATGTTCAGTCCCTTCTCATCCGCTCTGGTGAAGCTCACGGCAATGCCTGAGTCTGTCTTTCTGATCACCCGGCCCTGAGCCCAGATGATCTTTCCGAACTCTTCGGCATCGAGGCTCGCGATGATATAGCTTTCGAGCTCCTGCGGAGGGTTATCGGTACTGATAAACATACCGCCCTTGCTTATATTGTTCACCCGGCCCATTTTATAGGCAAAACCATCGTCCCTGAAGGCAACTTTCATATCGACACGTGCCCGCTTATGCAACCTTTGTTCTTCCATGATCTAGACTACCTCCCGCCTTGCCTTGAAGACTCTATCAACACTATTATATAACACTTTGTGCAATAGTATACAGGAAGATCCAGGCGCACTTCAAGCATATAAAAATATGTATCTCCACCTTTACCTGATAGTCTTCTTCGAGATGATCACCACTACGGTATGAACAGGACTTACCGGAGAGGGCAATCCATTCGGAAAAACACATATCCACTATAAGAACACTGCGTTGACACCTAAAGTCCAATAAGTTATAGATTGATCCATGAAGGTGTTGTTCAATGCCGGGGAAATTGCCCAGAAGGTGAAAGAGCTCGGAGATGAAATTACTGCTGCCTATGAGGGATGCAACCTCTATATCATCGGCATACTCAAAGGCGGTTTCATATTTATGTCGGATCTGGTCAGAGCGATCCGCATGCCGGTAAGAATCGGCTTTGTCAGGCTTTCAAGTTATGGTAATTCTGACAGACCCCAAGGCAATGTAAGGATTCTCGATGACCTTGAAGATGCGATACAAGGCAGACACGTCCTTATAGTGGATGATATCATGGATACCGGCCAGAGTCTTCTGGCATTCAAGAAGCACCTGGAAAGCAAGGGCCCGATCTCAGTAAAGATCTGCACAATGATAAACAAGACTCAAAGACGGACAGTTGACATGGAACCCGACTATTACGGTTTTCGAGTCCCGGAAGGGTTTATCGTTGGCTACGGTCTTGACTATGCTGAAGATTACCGGGCATTACCGGAAATATGTGTAATAGAACCGAATAACGGGAGGGAGCCTGCCTGATGGTAGTCACATGTCCGCAATGCCATAGTAAATTCAAACTGAACAAAGAGTCCTTTGTCAAAGACAAGATAAAGATGAGATGCAGCATATGTTCCCACATCTTCACCTTTCAGCCTGAAGGCGAACCGTCCCTGGAACAGGAATTCGACAGCCTTATCAGCACACAGGAAGAGTCACTCTCAGAGAGTCTTGAAGACAGACAGTTCTCTGAGGATTTCGGCATCGAGATAACTGAAACCCCTGAAGAGGAAGAACCTGAAAAGAAAAAAACCGAACAGGGCAGCGATTTCCAACCGGAATCGGTCATCCGTGAAATAGATTCCATACTCGGGGCTGGCGAAGAGATAGGTTTAAAAAAAGCCGGTACCGCCAGAAAGACTGGAGGCTCAAGGTTCCCCCTTGCAATGGTCATAAGTGTTGTCATTATCATCGCGATATTCGCCGCGATCGCCTTGTGGATCGTTAAAGACAGAATCCCGTTCCTGCAGAGTACTGACAAAGAGTTTCAGCAGGCTGTTCTTGATCGTGGTCCATTTTTCAGCATTAAAGAAGAAAGTGTTACCTATGAAATGCTCACCAATCACCAGGAAGGAACCGTTCTCGTTGTCAAGGGTGTTATAAAAAAACTCACTACCAAGCCTCTGGAGTCCGTTATGGTTCAGGCACGGATATATGACAAGGACAATAAGCTGATCGAATCAAGAAGCGCTTATGCCGGGATTGTCCCGGACTCCTCCGAACTGATGCGTCAAAAGAGCAATGACATCAATATCCTGCTTACTGCAGAACCCAGATCGATGGGGGCATTGGCAAGTTCTTCCGACATACCCTTTGCTGTGGCATTTTTCGGCAGACCAGCTCTCGACGGTGCATCATTCCAGGTCGAGGTGAAGGAATTTCATTGGAGATAAAACAAGCAGCCACCACTACCAGGCTGAAGTATGTCGTCTTTCTTCTCGCACTGATCTTTCTCATCGGAACACTGGGTTTTCATTTTATCGAAGGCTGGGGGTTCCTCGATTCCCTGTTCATGACGCTTATCACGATCACTACTATCGGATACCGTGAAATCAATCCACTATCGGACCCGGGGAAAGTATTTGATATCTTTCTTATTTTCCTGGGGGTAGGAACGGCTGCCTATGGGTTTGCATCTCTTGCGCAATTTATAGTAGAAGGTGAAATCCAGAGGGTATTAGGGAGGAGAAGATTGGATAGAAAGATCACCCGGATGAACGGGCATTATATTATCTGCGGCAACGGCAGGATAGGTTCTCTCATCAGTCAGGAACTTCAGGCAAAAAAGAAGTCCTTTCTCGTAATCGAGAAAGATCTTCAGACTATCCAGGAGCTCGAGGCAGCAAACATACCCCATATAGCCGGCGATGCCACAAATGAAGAGATCCTGGTAAAGGCAGGAATCGGGAAGGCAAAGGGGCTCATTGCAACGGCATCCTCAGACATGACGAATGTATACATCACACTGATTGCAAAAGAACTGAATCCTAACATCTTTGTGCTCGCGAGGGCCGAAACCGAGGATTCCATCAAGAACCTGGAAAGAGCAGGGGCAAATAAGGTGATCTCACCGTATCTCATCGGCGGTCGTCATATGGCCAATATTATCCTGAAGCCCACGGTAGTCGATTTCATCGAGCTTGCAACAGGAGAAAAGAGCAAGGACTTCTACATTCAGATGGAGGGGTTCCTCATCAGAACCGGATCATCTCTGATCGGAAAGACCTTGAAAGACTCCCCGATCAGAAAGGAGATCGGCCTCATTGTCGTTGCCATCAAGGATCATACAGGCAACATGATCTTTAACCCGCCGGCAGCCTTCACCCTGTCTGAAAACGACGTTTTAGTCTGTATCGGCGGAACAGATGCGTTGAAATCAATGAAAAAGCTGGTTACTGGCTGAACAAGATGCGCATAATGGGACTTGACTTCGGGACAAAACGGATCGGTGTCGCCATCAGCGACCCGGAGTGTTCAATGGCTCATCCCCTTGATACCGTAGAGGTACGCGGCGATGGGTCCCACATGGATCAGATACAGGCCATAGCACAGGAATACGGGATATCAAAGGTTGTGATCGGTCTTCCATACAACATGGATGGGAGCATCGGTCCCAGTGGTGAAAAGGTCATTGCATGGTCAGAAGAGATCAAAAAACTTCTTGATCTGCCTGTTGTCTTCTGGGATGAACGGCTCACGACATCTCAGGCCCACGAATTTCTCATAGGTCTGAATGTCAGAGGAAAAAAGAGGAGACACATCGTGGATAAGATTGCAGCAGGCATTATCCTCAAAGACTACCTTGAATCGTCGTGACCATGAAATCGATTATCTACGGCATCTTCATTATCATCACCTGCATCTCCATACTGGCACTTACCCATACCTATGTATTCATATCGACAGCTTCAATACCGCTTAACCCGGTCATACTTGAGATAAAACCGGGAACAAGTGCATGGGAGATATCCCGGGTCCTTAAGGACCGGGGAATCATCACCGATTCCTTCATGTTCATGGCCGCTTCACTTGCTACGGGAAAGGCATCCCATCTCCAGGCAGGAACCTATGTATTTGAAGGCAGACATTACCCCATGGACATTGTTCACATCCTCTTCAAGGGACGGACGCTCCGCTACCGCATTACCATCCCTGAAGGATCGAATATCTTTGCTATCGGCGAGATAATCGCTGCCACGGGCCTGCTTACCAAGGAGGAATTCATTCAGAGTGCAATGCGTAAGGGTTCCCCTGAATTCTTCGGGCTGGATGCACCCTCTATGGAA